>NZ_JARHXQ010000258.1:0-6221 GCF_029222765.1 Arthrobacter sp. Cr_A7
GGCGATTCCGTAGCGGATCCAGCCCAGGACGTCGTACCACCTCGTGGGCTTTTCGGGCGGCGTGCAGACTGGCGGGACGCTGCCGTCTGCAGCCACCTGCACGTCCACGGTAACTGCCGTGCCGGATTCGGCTGCCGTAAGCACCAGCGTGGCCAGGCCGGCGGCCGCTCCTGCGGGAACCGCGAGGCTGACGTCGGCAGTACCCCCAGTGACGGGCACCGTGCCCAGCTGCGTGACAGTACCTGCCGAGTCGGTGAACACGGCCGACAACGCGGTGTTGACCGGGCTGCCGAGCGACGTCAGGTCCAGCTTGGACACCGTGAGCGTCACAGCCTCACCGGGCTTGACCTCGGCGGGCGTCGTGTTGGTGACCGCCACTGAACGCCGGGCGAAGTCCGGTGAAACGGGACTGGTCTTTTGCAGGTAGCCGATCCAGGCGTCCCGGTCCACCAGTCCTGAGTCACGGGTGTTGGTGCCCTCCGTGAAGATCCGGAAGTTGTCACCGCCGGTTGCCAGGAAGCTGAACGTGCCCACCCGGTAGGACTTCGCCGGATCCAGCAGCTCTCCGTTGACACGAACCGACGTGATGCGGTCACCCGCCGCGCGGGCCGCGTCGTAGGTGTAGTTCACGTTCTTGGACAAGCCAAGCTGGAGGTAGGCGCGGCTGGGAACCGTGCCGTCCGCGTTGGTCTGCCATTGCTGCTCCAGCAACGTCTTGAGCTGGGCTCCCGTCAAGGATGTGGTCCACAGGTTATTGACGAATGGAAGCACCGCGTTGGCTTCGGCGTAGGTGATGGTGCCGTCAGGTGCGTAATAGAGCTCGTTTCGCAGCCCGCCCGGGTTGACCACGCCGATTTCCGCGCCACCCAGCTCGGCCGGCTTCAGCGAATCCAGCAGGGAGTCGGCCACCAGGTTGCCCAGCGTGGATTCGCTGGCGCGGTCGTCGCGCTTGGCGGCGCCGGTGGCGTCCGGGGTGAAAGCGGTGGTGATGTCCGCAGTGACGGTGCCTACGGGCTGGTTGCCGATGACCGCGGCGTCAGCCAGGGCCTTTTGGACGATCGCGTCCACGGCGGCAACCCGGGGGTAGGCGGCAATGAGGTCGGCAGCGGGGTCGGTGGTGCGCTTGACGTTGCCGGCCTTGTACCCGGTGACCTGCTTGGTGGCGGTGTCGACGGTGAGCTGGATCTGCCCCACGTTCTCGCCGTAGTTGCCGGTCTGCACGATGGGGCGTGTCTTGCCTTCACTGCCCGGAACAGGGGCATCCCACGCGTATTCCTTGTGCGTGTGGCCGGTGAAGATGGCGTCCACGTCCGCGGATGTTTCGGTGACCAGTTTGGCGAAGGGGCCGCCGGCTGCGACTTCCTCCTCCAGCGTGGCACCTTCCACAACTCCCGAGCCGGCGCCGTCGTGGTTTTCCACAATGATCACGTCGGCAAGGTTTTCCGCCGTGATCCTGGCGACCGCGCGGTTGATGGCGTCCACGGGGTCACCGAACTCGAGGTCGGCGACGCCGGCGGGGGTCACCAGCGTGGGGACCTCCTGGGTGACGGTGCCGATTACCGCCACCTTGATGCCGTTCAGCTCCAGCACCGTGAACTCCGGCAGCACAGGCTCCGTGGTGCCCTTCCGGTACACGTTGGCTCCCAGATAGGGGAACTTCGCGTTGCTGCCACCCGCGATGACGCGGTCCCGCAGGTCCGCCCAGCCGCCGTCGAACTCGTGGTTGCCCACGGCGGATGCCCGCAGCTCCAGGGCGTTGAGCACGTCGATGGTGGGCTGGTCCTTGGCGACAGCGGAGGCAAACAGCGAGGCACCGATGTTGTCACCGGCCGAAAGGAACGCTGTGGCACCCGGAGCTGCGGCCGCGCGGAGCTTTTCGATGGTTCCTGCGAACTGGACCGTATTGGTATCGATCCGGCCGTGGAAGTCGTTGATGCCCAGGAAATTCAGGTCCACCGTGGCAGGCGCAGAAGTCAGGTTCAGGCCCACCACCACCGGATCATGGTCGCTGGCCCGGAACTGGTCCGGCGCGTAGTAGTTGGTGACGTTGTTGTTGTAGCGGCTGTACTCCAGCGCCACGGACTCCACGGAGTTGATGTTCCAGATGTCCGCACCCGTGACCACGGCATTGGCGGCAGGGGAGGCCAGGATGTGGTCGAGGGAGCCGACCATCCCGCCGAAAAGGTAGGAATGCTTGGCAGAACCGTCGGCGTTGCGCGCCTTGTCGTCCTGGTTGACGTATCCCGCGGATGTGAAGACGTTGATGGGGTCTTCCTTGCCATACGCGTTGAAGTCGCCGATCAGGAACACCTTGTCCGTGCCCTTGGCGGACTGCAGGGAGGTGGCGAAATCCAGCAGTGACCTGGCTTGGGCGGTACGGGCCAGGTTTGAGGCGCCCTGCCCCTTGTCCGTGTCGTCCGGGGTTGCAGCCGATCCCTTGGACTTGAAGTGGTTGGCGATGGCGATGAATTCGGTGCCGGCGCCGCCGCCCACGGGCTTGAACACCTGGGCCAACGGTTTGCGGGCACTTGCGAAGGCAACCGTGTCATTGTGGATGATCGATTCGCCCACCGGTTCGGCCACGGCCTTCTTGTAGATGAAGGCGGTACGGATCATGTCCTCGTCGGCCAGCGGGGGTGCGTTGGCGGGCGAGCGAACGTAGTCCCAGATGCCGGGGGTGGCGGTGTTCAGGGCGTCCACGAGCTTGGACAGGGCGTCGTCGCGGTTCTTGCCGAACTGTGCTGAGTTTTCGATCTCCATCAGGCTGACGACATCTGCGCCCGCCTTGGTAATGGCGGACACAATCTTGTCCTGCTGCCGCTGGAAGTTCTCGGCGTTGGCTGCCCCGCGGGCGTCGCAGCCGCCACTGACCGTGATGGGGTTGCCGTCACGGTCCTCGTAGAACGTACATCCGGCCAAGGTGTCGCCCGTGGTGGGGAAATAGTTGAGCACGTTGAAGGAAGCAATCTTCACATTGCCGCCCACCGCAGCCGGGGCGTCCGTCCGGGTGGCACTGAAGCCCGCCGGCTGGACGGTGGCCTTGTTGGTGCCGGTCAGGTGCGTCAGCGGCTGGAGCTTCCAGGCGTTGTTGGCGTAGCCCAGGACCACGTTGGTGGTGAACGTCGCGGGGGAACCCACGCGGACGGGGTCTTCCGTGGTCAGATACGGCAGAACCGTTGCCTTGGTGGCTGCGTCCCGCAGGAAGTTGGTGCTGGAGCCGTCATCGAGCTTGATGCCGCGGGCGGCGTTTTCGGCCACGACGGCGGCATGCTCCGGCGTGCCGTAGGGCGCCACCGCGGTGGGCTGGACCAGGGGAGTGGTGCCTCCTGCCAGGCCGATCTCGCCGTACTGGTTGAGGCTGTAGTTGTCAGTGACGGTCAATGGCCCCTGGGGTGCCAGGAGCATTCCTTCGAGGGATTCCCGGAACGTCTCGTTGGCCGGCAACGTGAAAATGGTCGGCTTCACTTCAGGGGCAGCTTCGGTCAGCTTGGCCAGCCCTGCGGCGGCGGTGACATTCAGCTGCGTCATCCCGTAGTACTCGGCCACCGTGCCGGTCACCTGCACGTAGTCACCAATCCGGACGGAGGCTACCGTGGCGGGGGAGTAGACGAAGATGCCGTCTGATGCGGCATGGGTGGTGGCCGGAAGGTCTCCGCCGGTGCCGGCCGTCTGGATGTAGTAGCCGTTCAGCCCGCCGGTGGGGAACGCCGCAGTAACTTTGCCGGTGGTGGTGACAGTGGCGCCCACCAGCGGGCTTCCGGCACCGGTTCCTTGGATGTCGGCGATGGCCTTGATGACCGGATCGGGGGTCGGTTGGGGCGTGGGACCGGGGTCGGGGGCAGTTCCGCCGGAGGGAGTGGGGGTGATGGCGGCGCTGAGTGTGAAGTCTGCAGTGTTGCTGTTGGTGTCCGCTCCGCCGGTCCTGTTGAGGCTCTTGACGTCACTGTTGCCCGCGGGGGCGGCGGCTGCCAGGGTCTCGTAGGTGTTGGACGTGCCATAGCCGAGGAGGTCGGCCACACCGGCGGGCTCCACCTGCGAACCGGTGGAAAGTCCGACGGCGGTTGGCTGCTTTGCGAGGACGAGGGTACCTCCGCTGCCGCTGACGTTGAGGGCGCCCGTCACGAGGTCGGCGGCCGGCAAGTCGGCGCCGGTGGTCCCGTTGCTTCCGCCTTGCACCAGGTAGTGGCCCTTGGCGGGGATGGATCCGGACAGCGGGGCCACACTGGTTGGTGCGGCAGTGCCGGTGGCTGAGCGGTACTGCAACGACCAGCCGTCCAGGGGTACCGCAACGTCAGAGGTGTTGTAGAGCTCCACGAATTTGTTCTTGTACGCGGCGCCGCTGCTGCCGCCGCTGAGGTAGGCCTCGTTGATCACAACGGGCGAGCTGCCTGCCGCGGCTGAGACCTCCGCGGCCGCCGGGACAACTGCCAGGGGAGCTGCGATGAGCCCCGCGGACAGGGCTGTTCCCAGCGCTAGTTTCCAAGGTGTTTGATGCATCCGCTCTTACTTTCATAAGGGTGTCCCGGTGGGGGACCCGATGGAGTGTGTCCGGGTTGTACCGACGGACAAGTGGCCCCGGACCCTGCTCCTGGTCAAGTGGTTTCCGGCACATCACAACAGCGCTGAATGAACGCAGGGTGGATAGAGCGTGCATTCGGTGGACGTTCCCCAGCGGAACGTGCCGCCCACCGGCCTGGAGCCCCCGTAGCCCGGTTCCGGTGATGCTGCTGGTTTTGGTTTTGTGGCCGGCGCCTTCCCCCAAATGTGCCGGTCATCACAAAGAATACCGGCCGGTAGCTTCCAGAAAAGCGGTGCACCGCGGATAAGTCCAAAGAATTTACGGGGCGGCAACAAGCGGTCGGAAAAGGTGCGGCCGGCCCGGCGGAATCGATGCGCCTCACCCGAGGGACAATGCCAGGCTTAAAACGAAGGACCCCTGCCGGCCAGCATGCTGGCGGACAGGGGTCTTCTTTGCGGAAGGTAAGAGATTCGAACTCTTGGTACGGGGTTACCGCACACTAGTTTTCAAGACTAGCTCCTTCGGCCGCTCGGACAACCTTCCTCAACTAGTAGTGTTTCATAGGCACTTGCCTGCAACAAAACAGAGCCCGGAAGGCTGCCGGTGCACACTGGTTGCAGCCAGTATTCAGTCAGGAACGGAAGTGGTCTATGAAAGCCGTCTACATATCGGAACCGGGCGGCCCGGAAGCCCTCGAGGTCCGCGAGGTGGAGGCGCCGGTGCCGGGTCCCGGCGAGGTGCTGATCGATGTGGTTGCCGCCGGCCTGAACCGCGCGGATGTGCAGCAGCGGCGGGGCTTTTACCCGCCGCCTCCCGGCGCGTCGGACATACCGGGCCTGGAGGTTTCCGGCCGCATCGCGGGCTTTGGCCCGGGGGTTACCAAGGCGTTCTCGCTGGGCGACAAGGTGGTGGCGCTGCTGGCCGGCGGCGGCTATGCGCAGCAGGTGGCGGTCCCGGCAGAGCAGGTGCTGCGTGTGCCCGACGGCGTTGACCTGGTGACGGCCGCTTCGCTGCCGGAGGTTTCCGCCACGGTTTATTCCAACCTGATCATGACGGCCCAGCTGCAGCCGGGTGAGACGGTCCTTATCCACGGTGCAACCGGTGGAATCGGCACCATGGCCATCCAGCTCGCCAAGGCTTTCGGCGCCAAGGTGGCCACCACGGCAGGAACTGATGAAAAAGTCAGCACCGCGAAAGCCTTCCTGGGCGCGGACATTGCCATCAACTACGCCGAGGAGGATTTTCCGGAAAGCCTCCGCCGGCAGAACGGCGGAAAAGGCGCGGACGTGATCCTCGACGTCGTCGGAGCCAAGTACCTCCAGCAGAATGTGGATGCCCTGGCAGACTACGGCCGTCTGGTGGTCATCGGCCTGCAGGGCGGCACCAAGGGGGAACTGGACTTGGGGCAACTCCTGAAGAAGCGCGCCGCAGTGGTGGCCACGGCGCTCCGGCCCCGGCCCGTTGAGGAAAAGGGCGCCATCATGAACGCGGTCAGGGACGCCGTATGGCCGCTGGTCACGGACGGGCGGATCCGCCCGCTGGTGGCCAAGACGTTCCCGCTGGACCAGGTGCAGGCCGCGCACCGGTACTTCGACAGCGGGGACCACGTCGGCAAGATCCTCCTCCTGATGTAGGCGGTAGATACTCAGTATTGTGCTGCGGCGCGGGCTCGGCTAGGCTTCGGGGCATACGCGGTATGCAC
>NZ_JARHXQ010000259.1:0-16810 GCF_029222765.1 Arthrobacter sp. Cr_A7
GGCGCTGCCGTGGGGGCAGCGCTTTTTGTCAGGCCTCGAGCACCACGGGGATGATCATGGGGCGGCGGCGCAGTTTCCGGTTGACCCACGTGCCAACTACCCGGCGGACTACCTGCTGGAGCTGGTGGCTGGTGTGGTCCGCGTGGTTGAGGACGGCTTCCTCAAGGGCTGCGTTGATCTTCGGGATGATGTCGTCGAACACCGAGTCGTCCTCTGCCACGCCGCGGGCATGGATTTCAGGTCCGGACACCACCTTGCCGGTGGTCCGGTTGATGACGGTGATGATGGAGATGAAGCCCTCGTCGCCGAGGATCCGGCGGTCCTTAAGGTCGGCGTCGGTGATTTCGCCCACACTGGAGCCGTCCACGTAGACGAAGCCCACCTCAACCTGGCCCACCACGTCTGCGCGGTGGTCCTTGAGGTCGATGACCGTGCCGTTGTCCGCAAGGATGACGCTTGCCTCCGGAACGCCGGACTCGATGGCGATCTTGCCGTTGGCGATCAGGTGCCGGGTTTCGCCGTGCACGGGCATGGCGTTGAGCGGCTCGAGGATGTTGTAGCAGTAGAGGAGTTCCCCGGCCGCGGCGTGGCCGGAGACGTGGACCTTGGCGTTGCCCTTGTGGATCACGTCGGCGCCGAGCTTCAGGAGCCCGTTGATGATCCGGAACACGGCGTTTTCGTTGCCGGGGATCAGGCTGGAGGCCAGGATGACGGTGTCACCGTCCCCCACCACCACCCGGTGGTCCCCGTTGGCCATCCTGGACAGCGCGGCCATCGGCTCGCCCTGGGAACCGGTGGACATCAGCACCACGCGGTTGTCCGGCAGGTTGTCGATGTTTTTGATGTCCACGATCAGCCCCGGCGGCACGTCCAGGTAGCCGAGCTTCTCGGCAATGGCCATGTTGCGGACCATGGACCGCCCCACGAACGCCACCTTGCGGTTGTGCTTCGCCGCCGCGTCAAGGACCTGCTGGACCCGGTGCACGTGGGAGGAGAAGGACGCCACGATGATGCGCTTGGTGGCCTGGCCGAAGAGCCGTTCCAGGGTGGGGCCGATTTCCTTTTCCGCGGTGGTGAAGCCGGGGATGTCGGCGTTGGTGGAGTCGGACATAAAAAGGTCCACGCCCTCTTCGCCGAGCTTGGCGAAGTGCCGCAGGTCGGTGATGCGGCCGTCAAGCGGCAGCTGGTCCATCTTGAAGTCGCCCGTGTGCAGGACGGTGCCGCCTGCGGTGCGGATGAACACGGCCAGCGCGTCCGGGATGGAGTGGTTGACAGCCACGAACTCGCACTCGAACGGCCCGAACTTTTCAACCTGGCCTTCCTCCACCGTGAGGGTGTAAGGCCGGATGCGGTGTTCCTGCAGTTTCGCCTCGATCAGGGCGAGGGTCAGCTGCGAGCCCACCAGGGGGATGTCGTTGCGGAGCCGCAGCAGGTACGGGACAGCGCCGATGTGGTCCTCGTGGCCGTGCGTGAGGACGACGGCGACGATGTCGTCCAGCCGGTCTTCGATGTAGGAGAAATCAGGCAGGATCAGGTCGACGCCGGGCTGGGTTTCCTCCGGGAAGAGGACGCCGCAGTCCACGATCAGCAGTTTGCCGTCGATTTCGAACACAGCCATGTTCCGGCCGATTTCCCCCAGTCCGCCGAGCGGAACGATCCGCAGCGTGCCCTGGGGCAGGCGCGGAGGGGTGACAAGGCCGGTTAGGGCGATTTGGGTCATATTGCACTACTTTCCAGGCGGAAGGGTGCCGGTCTTCGCCGTCAGGAGTAGACCAGCCCCGCTTCCGCCAAATCCCCGCGGATGATTTCGATCTCGGCTTCGTCCGGCTCCACGAGGGGCAAACGGACAATCGAGTTGGGCAGGACTCCCTGCCATTTAAGAATCTGCTTGGCCGCCACGGCACCCTGGACGCGGGTCATGGTTGCGCGGACTACCGGCTGGAGTTCGAAGTTGATCTTCCGGGCGGTTCCGAGGTCGTTGGCGTTGACGGCATCGATGAGTTCGCGGAAGCGCCGCGTGGCCACGTGCGTTGTGACGCCCACCAGTCCCACGGCGCCGAGCGCCATCCAGGGAAGGGTCAGTCCGTCATCGCCGGAGTAGAAGAGGAGGTCCGTTTCGGCCATGACGCGGGTGGCGGCGACGAAGTCGGCCTTGGCGTCCTTGACGGCCACGATGTTGGGGTGCTGCGCCAGGCGGATCATGGTGTCGGGTTCGATCGCGATGGAGGAGCGGCCCGGGATGTCGTACAGCATGACGGGCACGTCGACGGCGGAGGCGACCGTTTCGAAGTGGGCGCGGACGCCTGCCTGGCTGGGCTTGTTGTAGTACGGGGTGACCAGCAGGAGGCCGTCGACGCCGAGGGCTGCGGCCTGCTGGGACAGGTGCACGGAGTGTGCGGTGTCGTTGGTTCCGGTGCCGGCGATGATGGCCGCCCGTCCGCCCACGGCTTCTTTGACGGCCCGGAACATGCCCAGGTTCTCTTCGTCCGTGAGGGTGGAGGTTTCGCCGGTGGTTCCGGTGACCACCAGGCCGTCGCAGCCGTCGTCCACCAGTTTGGTGGCCAGTGCCGCTGCCTGCCCGTAGTCCACGGCGCCGTCCTTGGTGAACGGCGTGACCATGGCGGTCAGGAGGGTACCGAGGGCAGGGATGTGCGCGGAAGAGTCAGCCATGGAAAAAACGTTACCCTGTCCCCGGCTGGTTAGGACAATGCCACGGGCGTGATGAACGTCAAATTAGGGGTTGCCGGGCGTCGAAACGCCCCGGATGGTCCGGTATCTCCTCACGACGCCCCGTTGCAGGAGGCAGGTCACCACTTCGGTCCGCGTTCCTGACGCACTCGCCAGGGGCAGGCCGTCGGGACTCCACACGCCGCTCAGTCCGCAGGACTCCCCCAATGTCGTACTGCCGCCCAGGTTGGCGAGGAGCGTAAACATGCGGTAGTCCATGGCACGGGCGCCGAGATGCAGGGCAAGCCTATGCTCCTCGTTTCGGGTGTACAGCGCGGAGACGCAGTAGACGTCCGCCCCGGCGTCGGCGGCCGTGGCGGCATGGGCCGGAACGGCGGCATCAAAGCACAGTGCCAGGGCAATCCGCCAGCCGTCCACCTCGATGAGGCCGGCTCCGTTTCCCGGTACGAACAGCTCCCGCTCCTGGCCGTGCAGGTGGGTCTTGAATGCCGTTTCGGTACTGCCGTCCGGGTGCAGTACCAGCGAGGCCAGCCGCTTGGTGCCGTCGACTTCCCGGAAGGGAGCGCCCACCACAGCGGTGATTCCCGTCCGGCGGCAGATCTCACGGATCGGGCTGAGGCGGGAGTCATCGGTCGTCAGCCATGAGTCCGCGGCCGCGAGCTGGTCCAGGCGGTAGCCGGTCAGGGACAGTTCGGGGAAGAGGACCAGGCGGGAACCGTGAGCATCGGCATCCTCGATGAGGCGCACATGCTCCGCGACATTTTCCTGGATTCCCCCGGGCAGCGACCCGCGCCGGAAAGATGTGTGCCGGGCGTGTTCGTGCTCCTGCTCGACGCCGCCTTCAGAACGGACGGGTTCATATTGGACGACGGCAACAGGGAGTGTCTCGGTCACCACTTCATCCTAGGAGTTCATCAGGCGCCAGGGCCCCCTCCCTCCCTCGGCACTTCCCCCGGCGCATGGCAGTACCGGCCCACCGCGGCCTGCCTCAGGCCCTCGGCCCAGTCGGCCAGCCGCTGGGCCGCCCTGACGTAGTGGAACAACTCCAGCGGAGTGAGTGCGTCGATGTCCGTTTCGGCGAGGCGGCGGGCAAGCTCGGCGCCCTCAGGCTGGGAGGACAGGCTGATGCCTTCCCGTTCCCACTGAATGTCTTCTGCAGGCCGTCCGGCGACCAGCTGCCGGAAGAGGAAGTCCACGACGCCCGGGCTCATGGCCTTCAGGAGTCCGGTGCTGCCGGGCTCGTAACTGTCCCGTCCGGCGCCGGGGGTTCCGTGTGATGGGGTGTGCATGCCGCCCATCCTATTCGAACATATATTCGAACACAAGAGTTCCGCGTCGGCCGTAGGAGGCCTCCAGCCGGGGTTCTTCAGCTCTTGACAGAAGGGTTCATAGGCAGGTGTGAGACTATCTGGTCATGACGTCCCGCACTCCCGCCAGAGCATCCCGGAAGACGGCAGGACCGTCCGTTCAGGCACGGCTGCAAGGTATTGACGCTGCCCGCGGGCTTGCCCTGTTGGGCATGATGGCCACGCACCTGCTGGCCACCTTCGAGTCGAACGCCGATCTCACACCTACATGGATCGGCCTGACATTCTCCGGTCGGGCGGCCGCCCTGTTCGCGGTGCTGGCGGGGGTGGGATTGGCGCTGTCCACCGGGAAGCACAAGCCCCTGGCCGGTCCGGAACTGTCAGCAGCCCGGCGCGGCGTGGCGTTGCGCGCCCTGGTGATTGCCGCCGTCGGGCTCACCCTGGGCGGCGTGGAAGTGAACCTGGCCATCATCCTGGTCCATTACGCCGTACTGTTCCTCTGCGTCCTGCCCTTCCTGGGCCTGGAGATCAAACGCCTCTGCGCCTGGGCCGCCGGCTGGATCCTGGCGTCCCCGGTGCTGGCCTACCTCCTGCGGCCATGGCTGCTCGCCGCGGAGCCTCCCCTGAAGCTGGGGCACAACCCGTCCTGGGAGGATCTGGCCACTCCCTCCCGCCTGCTCGCCGACCTGTTCTTTACCGGTTACTACCCGGTGTTCCAGTGGCTGTCGTACCTGCTGGTGGGGCTTGTCATCGGCAGGCTGATGCTCACCAAGGCGCTGGTTCCGGTGGTGCTGCTGGTGGCGGGAACGGCAGTGGCCGTCGCGGCGAAGGCCCTGGGCGTGATGGCCATGGAGAACTGGGGCGGCAGGGCTGCCTTGGAAGCGATCCTGAATTCGCCGGGTTACCCCCTGGGCAGCGTCCTGCAGGTCAACCTGACCGGGATCCCGCAGGAAGGATCATGGTGGTGGCTGGCATCTGCGGCCCCGCATTCGGGAACCACGCTGGACTTGCTGCACACCTCGGCGGTGGCGGCGGCAGTGATCGGTGCGTGCCTGCTTCTGGGCCGGCTTGCCGAGTGGGTGGACCTGGACCTGCTGCTGCCGCTGCGCGGAGCCGGGGCCATGACCCTCACCCTGTACACCGTCCACGTCTGGGTGGTTTCAGGTTTCTACCTGAAGCCGCTGCCTGCCGGGTGGACCGAGGACGGGATGTACTTCGCCCATGCGGCCACCGCCATCATCGTGGGCATGGTGTTCGTCCTGCTGAAGTGGCGCGGCCCGCTGGAATGGCTGGGGCATGCAGCCAGCCAGGTGGGCAAGGGACAGGCCAAAGCCCTCCGGTAGGGCAGGACCCCCGCCCTGACTAGGCGGGAACCTTGCCCTGGAACAGCCGGACGGCGTCGCGCATGGACGCCCTGGCCCGTTTGCGGTCGCCGGCAGCGTCGTAGGCGCAGCTCAGCCGGAACCAGGAACGCCAGTCATCGGGGGCAGCCTCCGCCTCCGCGCGGTACTTTTCAAACTCGGCATCGGCAGCCGCACGGACAATCCGCCCGGCGGGGGTCCGCGGCAGTTCGTCCACGGGCAGCCCGCCTTCAGCCTCCAGGACCTTTGCCATCTGCTCGGTGCGGGCACCGAACATCAGCTCGCGGATCAGGGCCCAGGCACCAATGACGGGGAGCACCAGATAGGCAGCCCCGATGGCCTGTGCGGCCAGGTTGCTGTCCGTCAGGAGAAGGACCGAGCGCTGGAAGGACACCACCAGGTAGAAGACCAGCAGCAGCGTCACGGCCCCCACCCAGATCTTGGTGCGGTTCTTCCGGAAGGCTGCGAGGAACCTGCCCACGGCCTAAAGCCCCAGGTCCAGGTAGCCGTCCAGGCCCACCGTGAGGCCCGGGTGGCTTGCCACGTTGCGTACGCCGAGGAGGACGCCGGGCATGAAGGAAGCACGGTCGAAGGAATCGTGGCGGAGGGTCAGCTGCTCACCGGGACCGCCCAGGAGTACTTCCTGGTGTGCCACGAGCCCGCGGAGCCGCACGCTGTGGACCCGAACGCCGTCCACCTCGCAGCCCCTGGCGCCGGCTACTTCGCTGGTGGTGGCGTCCGGGCTGGGCGGGACCTGGGCTGCGCTGCGCTCGGCAGCGATCAATTGCGCGGTCCGGACAGCCGTGCCGGACGGCGCGTCCACTTTGTCCGGGTGGTGCAGCTCAATGATTTCCACGGATTCGAAGTACTTTGAGGCTTTCGCGGCGAACGCGGATGCCAGCACCGAGCCCAGGGCAAAGTTGGGCGCGATCAGCACGCCGGTTTCCGGGTGTTCCGCCAGCAGTGCTTCCAGCGCGGACAGGCGGCCGGCGTCCCAGCCCGTGGTGCCCACGACGGCGTGGATGCCATGTTCGACGGCGAAGCGGACGTTCGCCTCGGTGCTTTCCGGAACGGTCAGGTCAACCAGGAATTGGGCACCGGAAGCGGTCACCTGCTCCAGCGAATCGCCCCTCCCCAAGGCTGCGACCAGCTTCATGTCGGGGGCGGCTTCAACGGCTTTTACGGCTTCGGCGCCCATACGTCCGTTGGCGCCCAGGACGGCCACCAGTTTGGGATCGGGAAGTTGTTCGGTCATGGCGCTAAGCCTACCGGCGTGCCGCACACGCCGAGGAACCGGGAGCGTGCGTTACCTCGCAGGAAGCGTCAGCTTCCCGCGCCCACCCATTCCACGGTTCCGTCTGAAAAGAACTGTTCTTTCCAGATGGGCACCTGTTCCTTGATCCGGTCCACCAGTTCCGAGCACACGGCAAAGGCCTGGCCGCGGTGGGCAGCGGAAACGGCACACACCAGGGCGGGATCGCCGATCTCCAGCATGCCAATGCGGTGCGCGGCCCAGATGCGGACCGGCGGGGTGTCAGTTCCGGTTCCGGATGCCTGCTGCTCCGCCACGAGCCGCGCGACGACGTCGGCCATCACCTGGTGTGCCGTGGGGTGCGCGCTGTAGCTGAGGCGGTCAACCGGCTTTCCGCCGTCGTGGTTGCGCACCACGCCGCTGAAGCTGACCACGGCGCCGGCGGTGTCGCTTTCCACGGCGGCGATGGCCTGGTCCACGGAGATGGGTTCCGCACTCAGGACTGCAGAAACTACCTCGAATGCTGATTCAGTGCCCATGTCCGCCTTCCAGCTGGTCGCAGAGGTGCCCGATCACCGGGTCCAGGACGCTTAGTCCGTCCATGACCCCTTTCGGTGATCCGGGGAGATTGATGATGAACGTGCTTCCCGCCGCGCCCGCGTAACCGCGGCTCAAGGCGGCAAGCGGCGTTTTGGCCGCACCGGCGCGCCTGATGGCCTCCATGATCCCGGGAATCTCCCGGTCAAGCAGGGGCAGGGTGACATCGGGGGTGCGGTCATCCGGGCTCAGGCCCGTGCCGCCGCTGGTGATCACGACGGCGGGACGCTGGGTCAGCAGCGCCCGGATGGCGGCCCCCACGGGCTCGCCGTCGGGGACCACCATGGCCGGGAACACGTCAAAGCCGTGTTCGGTCAGCCAGTCGGTGATCACGGGGCCGGTTTCGTCGTCGTAAATCCCTGCGGCCGCCCGGGTGGACGCGATGACCACGCCGGCTTTCCGGCCCTGCACGTCACCGTGCCGGTGCGGCTCGGGGGCACCATACGTCGTGGGGATGCTCGGGGTGGTCACAGTGCCCAGTCTCCGCTCTTGCCGCCGCTCTTGGCCAGCACCTTGATTTCGGTAAGGACCGCGTGCTTGTCCACGGCCTTGATCATGTCGTACACACTCAGGGCGGCCACGGACGCCGCGGTGAGTGCTTCCATTTCCACGCCGGTGACGCCACGGGTTTTCACGGTTGCCAGGATGGCGACGAAGTCCGCTGCCAACTCGAAGTCCACCGTCACTTTGGACAGCGGCAGCGGATGGCACAGCGGGATCAGCTCCGGGGTCTTTTTGGCCGCCATGATGCCGGCCACCCGTGCGACGGCCAAGGCGTCTCCCTTGGGAAGGCCGCCGGAACCGAGGAGGGCCATCACCTCCGGCGTGGTCCGGACCGTGGCGGTGGCCGTGGCCTCGCGGGTGGTTTCTGCCTTGGCGGAGACGTCCACCATCTGGGCACTGCCGTCCTGGCGCAGGTGCGTCAGCGCGGCGGGGGTCTGTTCTGAATTCACAGCATCCATACTTCCACCTCATCACCGGCGGCGAGCGCGGATACTCCTTCGGGTACATGGACGAGTGCGTTGGATCCGGCCAGGGCGTGCATGAGGTGGGAGCTTTCGCCGCCTTCGAGCTGCACTGTGCCGTCCGGCTGGAGGCTGCCGCGCCGCACCTGGTGCTTGTGTTCCGGGGACGTGAGCGCGTGGCGGAGCCGGGCGCGGAGAGGCAGCCGTGGTGCCGGTGCGCCGAGCAGCGCTGAGAGTGCGGGGCGGAGGAACATTTCGAAGGAGACCAGGCAGCTGACGGGGTTTCCCGGGAAGCCAAGGAACGGGATGCCGTCGAAGGTCCCGATCCCCTGCGGTCCGCCCGGCTGCATGGCCACATGCAGGAACTCGACCGGCTGGTCCGCCATCGCCTGCCGCACCACTTCGTAGGCGCCCTTGCTCACTCCGCCGGTGGTGACAATCAGGTCTGCGTCCACGCCCTGGCTCCGCAGCAGGTTCTGCAGTTCTTTGGGGTTGTCGGTGGAAATCCCGGCGCGCAGGACCCGCAAACCAGCCTGCTTCATGGCCGTTTCCAGGAGCGTCCCGTTCGCGTCATAGATCTTGCCGACGGACAGCTCCAGGCCCGGTTCCACCACCTCGTCCCCCGTGGTCACCAGTAGCACGCTGACGGGTTGGTACACCGTCACCTCCGGGATGCCGAGGGCGGCGAGCAGCCCCAGCTGGGCCGGGCCCAGGAACGTGCCGGCAGCCAGGGCCCGCTCCCCCGCAGTGATGTCGCTTCCGGCCGCACGGACAAATGTTCCCGGTTCAGTGGCCGGCAGCTGCACCGCCGCTTCCTCCCCTGGGGCAAGGAAGCGGTCCGGAGCGGCCCGTTCAATGGGTACGACGGCGTCAGCCCCCGCCGGGATCATGGCACCTGTCATGATGGGCGCTGCCATTCCCGGCGCCAGCGCGACTGCCCCGGCCCCGGCCGGAACGGGGGCTGCGACACGCAACTCTGCGCCGCCGTCGGGCACGTCGCTGCACCGGATGGCGTAGCCGTCCATTTGGGAATTGGCGAAGGGCGGGAGGCTCACCGGCGCCAGGACTCCGTGCACGAGGCCCCTGCCCAGGGCCTGGGACAAGGGCAGGACCTCCGTGCGTGCCTGTGCTCCCAGGGGCCGGAGGAGTTCTGTGACGGCTGCCAGGTGGTCGGCGACGGACCGGGCCCGGTGGGCGGCGTCCCGGTGCACTGCTTCATGGAGGTGGCCGTGCGGGTGCGGGCTGGTCATAGGTACGCCTTCGGTTGCGGCCGTCAGGATTTCACGTCCACTCTAACGGTGTGGAACCCCGTGGCTCCGTCCGGCGCGACCGGCCTTGCCTGCTCGTCCTGCGCGGTGCCGCGAAGGTCGGTGGCGCGGACCTGGACTTCGTACTGCCCAGGGGTCAGGTCCACCCCGAGCTTCCATTGGTACCAGGTATCCACGGAAATACCGGGGGCAAGGCCGGCTTCCCGCCACGGCCCGCGGTTGATCCGAAGCTCCACTTTTTTGATGCCCGTATGCTGCACCCAGGCGACGCCACCGAACATCACCGTCCCCGGCGCCACGGACCGCCGCCCGCCCGGGGGCACATCGATCCTGGACGACATCTTGATGGGCCCCCGTTCGGACCAACCCCGGGGTGTCCAGTAGGCGGCATCGTCGGCGAACCTGGTGACTTTGAGTTCGGTGACCCACTTTGTCGCGGAGACGTACCCGTACAGCCCCGGTACCACCAGGCGGACGGGGAAGCCGTGTTCGAGCGGCAGCGGTTCGCCGTTCATGCCCACGGCCAGCAGGGCGTCCCTGCTGTCGGTGAGCACGTCCAGCGGGGTACCGGCAGTCCAGCCGTCGGTGCTGCGCGAAAGCACCATGTCGGCGCCCGGCTGCGGACCTGCCAGGGCCAGCAGTTCGCGCACGGGCCAGCCCAGCCAGCGGGCGTTGCCGATCAGGTCCCCTCCCACCGTGTTGGACACACAGGCGATGGTCACATGCCGTTCGATCAAAGGTTTGGCCAGGAGCCCGGCGAGGTCCAATTCGATCTCGCGGTCCACCATGCCGGTGACTTTCAGGACCCAGGTGTCGGGATTGACCGCTGGCACGGACAAGGCGGTATCGATCCGGTAGAAGTCGCGGTTGGGAGTGACCAGTGGCTGCATTCCGTCCAGCCCGGCTTCCGCTCCGGCAGGGATGGGCGGCGCCGGCGATGCTGCCCTGGTAAGCTTCACACGTTCCCTCGCTTCGCTGACACCGGCAGTGGCGCCGCGCCACATACCTGCCAGGATTCCGCCGATCACCGTGGCTGCCGCACCTCCGGCCAGGTTTTGCAGGAAGCGCCGACGTGCGGTTCCGGGCGCAACGGCGCTGTTGGGCGCCCGGCCGGCCCACTCCTGCAGCCTGCGGATCAGGTATCCCAGCAGAAGTGCAGCAACGATCGCGGTAACGAGCGGCAGGGCCAGGGCTACGGGCGTCAAGTGGGCACGCGTCAGGACCGCCGCCACTCCCACCAGCCCGAACACGCCAACAATCACCACGCCGGCGTAGCGACGCCGGTCTTCCGCAGCTCCGGCCAGTGCGGCCAGGGCTGCGATGACCAGCCCCATGCCCACCAGAAGGGCAACCTTGTCCGCCGTCCCGAACAGCGCCACGGCCCAATCCTTGACGCCGGGCGGAACAGCGTCGATGACGGCGCCGCCCACCGCCGTCATCGGTGAAAGTGAGGGGCTGAACGCTCCCGCCAGGAGCTCCCCTGCCACCACAGCGGCACCCACCGCGACAGCACCGGCGGCCGCCGCAAAGCGGCGCCGGGAGCGTTGCGTCAACTCTTGGTGCCGGAGACTGCCGGTGCGCTCCCCAAGGCCCGTGCCGCCGTCGTGCGTTTCCTGCTGGGGCTGGGAGCTGTTCACACCTCCAGCATAGGTTCGCGGCTGGCGGGGAGCGCCGGCCCGCAGGGGATTCTGCCTGCAGCCCACTCCGTGGTCATCGGTGTGATCTACGGCCTATCGTGGCGTAGCCTGAATTCATGACTGTCCAGCTAGGAATGCCGCAGCCCCGGGAGGATGACCGGTCGGTCCCGGCTGCCCGCCCGGCGGATGCCGGGGCCGGGCTTGTGGACCGCTACGGGCGCCGGGCCACCGACATGCGGCTGTCCCTCACGGACAAATGCAACCTCCGCTGCACGTACTGCATGCCCGCCGAGGGGCTGGAATGGCTCGCGAAGCAGGCCGTCATGACAGCCGACGAGATTGTCCGGATTGTCCGGATCGGTGTGGACCACCTCGGCGTCCGCGAACTGCGGCTCACCGGCGGCGAACCGCTGGTCCGGCACGACCTGGTGGGCATCATCACGGAACTGCGTCGCAACCATCCCGCCCTGCCCATCTCCATGACAACCAACGCTGTGGGCCTGGCCAAGAAGGCGGCCTCCCTGAAGGCTGCCGGGTTGACGCGCATCAACGTGTCGCTGGACTCCCTGCACGAGGAAACTTTCACCAAACTGACCCGCCGGCCGTTCCTGGACCAGGTCCTGGCCGGCGTGGATGCCGCGTGGGCCGCCGGGCTGGGCCCGGTCAAGCTCAATGCCGTGCTGATGCGGGGCATCAATGATGCCGAAGCGCCGTCGCTGCTCGCCTGGGCGCTGGGGCGCGGGTACGAGCTGCGCTTCATCGAACAGATGCCGCTGGACGCCGACCACGGCTGGACGCGGCGGAACATGATCACGGCGGCGGAGATCCGCGGCCTGCTGTCCGCCGACTTCGTCCTCACCCCGGATCCCCGGGCCCGTGACGGCGCCCCTGCCGAACGCTTTGAAGTACGACGCCGGGTGGCCGGCACCGCTGATGCCACCGGTCCCGTGCTGGGCACCGTAGGAATTATCGCCTCAGTGACGGAGCCGTTCTGCTCGGACTGCCGCCGCACCCGGATTACAGCCGAGGGCAAGATCATGAGCTGCCTGTTCTCACGGGAAGAGTTCGACCTCCTGGGCCTCCTGCGGTCAGGTGCCGGCGACGACGACCTGGCACGGCGGTGGCAGGATGCCATGTGGATCAAACCAAAGGCCCACGGCATGGACCACGTGGGACTTGACGCTCCGGACTTCGTCCAGCCGGACCGCAGCATGAGCGCCATCGGGGGCTGAATTGTGATGAATGTACGTTACTTCGCTGCCGCGCGCGCTGCTGCGGGTGTTGAGGAAGAAAAGTTCGACCTGCCGGAAGGCGCTACCGTGGCGGAGCTGCTCGAAGCCGTCCTGTCCGTGGAGCGCCCCGAACCGCCTGCCGGCACTCCCCCGCTGGCCCGCATCCTGTCGCGCAGCAGCTTCCTGCTCAACGAGGTGGCGGTGCGCGACCAGTCAACCGTTGTGGGACCCGATGATGTGGTTGACGTGCTGCCTCCGTTCGCCGGCGGATAAAGCCCTCACCGCGCCGTATTTCTATAGTGGGCGGTTTCCGTAGCGGCTCGATTTCCCAGCGGCTCGTGGCATATCCGCCCCTTGGTCATGCCGCGGATCCGCCCGACGGAGTGCTGGCGGCCAGAATGTCAGTGCCTCCCGCGATGATTCCTGTATGGGAAACGGCAGGGGCTCCGGAGCTGACGGGACAGCGCTGTTTCCTGCCGTCGCAGCTGCTCCACCACAAATTGTCAGTGCCTCCCGCGATGATTCTTCTATGGGAAACGGCGCGGTCATGGCAGCACCAATGGAGGGTATTTTTGCCACCACGGCTGCCATGAACGCGCTGTTCCTTGAAGAGGAAGCCCTTGCGGCTGCTTCGCTGGGGGCTGATGGCGACGGCGTTGATCTGCTGGACCGGTTCTACCGGAACCGGTTGGAGCGGCTGGGCCTGGAAAAGCGACTCGAGGCGCAGGTCGCCGCGCTCAAGGCCCGTGATGCCGTCCAGTGCCTCGACCTGCAGCAGGCCTTGACCCCGCCCGGCGCCTCCACCCACGACCGCACCTATGCGGAAATATCGGCAGTGGAAGAAATCGCCGGGATCCTGACCGTCAGCTCCGGGGCAGCGGCCGCGTTCCTGGCCCAGTCCCGTAGGGTGTGCTCGCTGCCTACCGCCTTTGAGGCGCTGTCCACCGGGTCCCTCTCATGGCAGCACGCCCGGATCATCGCCGACGAAACCGAGAACCTGGACCACGCCGGCGCTGTGGCCTTGGCGGATCATTTCCTGGACCCGGATGCGCCGAATCCTGCGCGGGGCTGTCCGGCTGGGCAGCTGGTGCCTTCACGGTTGAGGTCAAAGGTGCGGGCTTGGCGGGAGCGGCATCATCCGGAGTCGATCGAGAAACGGCACGCGAAGGGTGTTGCGGACCGGCGGGTCGAATTCACCCCTGACCGGGACGGCATGGCCTGGATCTCGGCCTACCTCCCGGCCGACTCCGCGTTGGCGGCCTGGAACAGAACCACGGCCATCGCCCGCGGCCTGCAACGCCCCAACGAAACCCGAACCCTTACTCAGATCAAAGCTGACGAGTTCACCCGCCGCCTCCTCAGCACCGGCACCACCGCCACGGCGGGTGGCCGCACCGCGGGGGCCAGTGGGGCGGGGGTCAGCGGGGCGGACGACAGGATCCCGGACAGCAACAGCGCGGGCGCCTGCCACACCGGCATCCGCACCCCCGGGCGGGCTTCCCAAGACAACGGTGCAGCTGTTCAACAACTCCCCGAAGGGTTCATCGGGCTTGCCACGCTCGATGGGTCAGACGAACCAGCAGCAGACCTCGGCATCCCCGACGCCCTGGCAGCGGCGTCCATGGAGGCGGGCAGCGCCGGCGACCACGGAACCACGAGCCTTAGCGATCCCGGAACCGGCGCGTTTCCCGGCGACCCGGAAGTCGGGAAGATTCCGACCCCGCGGGCGGACGTCATCGTCACCGTCCCCGTGTTCGCCCTGTTCGGCCAAACCGACGAACCCGCCAGCCTCGACGGTTACGGCCCCATCCCCGCGTCCATGGCCCGCAAACTCCTCACGGAAGGCACAGATTCCTTCACCCGCGTCCTCGTCGATCCACGCGACGGAGCACCCCTCGAAATAGGCCGCACCAACTACCGGATCACCAAAGCAATGCGACAATCCCTGGCCCTCCGGGACGGCAAATGCACCTTCCCCGGCTGCAACAACAACGCCCTGGACAACGACGCCGACCACCTCACCGCGTGGCAAGACGGCGGAACAACCGGCATCAGCAACCTGGCACAACTCTGCCCAAAGCACCACCGCCTCAAACACAACAGCGGCTGGACACCAACAGAAGCAACAAGAACCAAACCACCAGGCTGGACCTCACCCACCGGCCGCCACTACACCAGCGAGCAACCCGACCGGGAACAAACCATCTGGCCGGACAGCATACTGGTTCAGGAAATGAATAACGTGCCGCACCTGCTGGAACCACCCTGTGAAGAACCAGAAGACAACAACCTCATCGACGCCGGCGACATCGCACCCTACGACCCCGCGTGGGACGACTTCTACGCCATGCCCGTCGTCCTCCCACCGGACCCGCAAAAGGACATGGCCCTGGAAAACTGGGACGTGGGGAACTGTATTCCGGTCCTGACGTGAATCGTACTGGCGTGAACCCGGCGCCTCGCTCATCAGAAAGTATCCTGGGGAACTTCGGCCGTCAGGCCCGCGTGAACGTTGAGGTCATGAACAGCGTATAAGCCGAGCCTGTGCCATCAGCGCCGGCATTTTCAGCGCTCCCGCCGCCGGGTTGCGTCCTGGAAGGCTCGCGCGACCGGAGCTCCGTCACATGTATCAGGACGTCACCGTCAAGGCGCACTGAGTGGCGGGTCCAGCCGGCACTGCCGTGGCGCTCCACACGAAGGACACCCCCTCGCCAGGTGCAGCGGTCCGGAACCGCCGGCACCGGACCTGTGGTGTCCGCGTGGTACCAGAGAACATCAGGATGGTCAGGGTCCACAGTGAACATGCCGTGGCCTTCGTAGTGCGTCCCGTCCGGCTCACGGTGGCTATATGTTTGCACAACGCCGAACCCACTGGCCACCCGCAGGTAGGTAACGTCCGCTTCCACGGTACGTTCCGGTCCCCACGGGCCGGCAGCCAGGCGCGTGCTCCCGCGCCAGTGGCCGAGGAGGCTGGACAGTGCCGGGTGATCATGGGGCGAAGGGGTTTCACTCATGCGTTCCACCCCTCACACCAGTTCCGACACCGCGCAGCAACGACGGATGGCCCCATCGTAAGCCCGCGCAGGCTCAACGCGTGTGACTTCGTTGTGAAGGTCAGAGACCGAAGGTTTCCGTTTCCTCGAACGGGCCAACCACAGTAACTGTCCGCGGGGCCGCCGCGAGCTCGGCTGCCAGGTCCTGGACCTGCTCGGCAGTCACCGCCTTGATGAGACGGAGCGTTTCGTCGATGTCCTGGTACTCACCGGAAACGAGTTCTGCGCGGCCCAGGCGGGACATCCGTGAACCGGTGTCCTCCAAGGCGAGCACGATGCCGCCGCACAGCTGGCCGACCGCCTTGCGGAGTTCGTCGTCGGAGATGCCGTGCTCCGCGAGCTTGTCCAGCTCAAGGCCCAGCAGGTCCAGCACCTGCCGCACCTTGGACGGCGTGCACCCGGCGTACATGCCGAAGTAGCCGGCATCAGCGTAGGAGGACGCAAACGAATAGGTGGAGTAGACCAGGCCGCGCTTTTCGCGGATCTCCTGGAACAGCCTGGAGGACATGCCCCCGCCCAGGACAGCGTTCAGGACGCTCATGACGTAGCGGCGGTCGTCGGTCGCGACGATGGTGGGGCAGCCCATGATGATGTTGGCCTGCTCCACAGCGCGTTTGACCACGTGCAGACCGGCGGTACCGGTGATGAGGGCGCGTTCGGTTGAGCGGCGCTTCACGGGTGAGGCGTTCGTCTCCAGGGACCAGCCGGCCGATTCAAGGGCGTCAACCACAAGGTCGCAGACGACGTCGTGGTCCAGCCCGCCGGCCGCGGTGATCACGAGTTCATCCGGCCGGTAGTAGCGGCGGTAGTGCTCCCAGACGGAGTCGCGGGCAACGGCCTTGATCGCGGCAGGGGTCCCGCCGATGGGCCGGCCCAGGGGGTGGCTGCCAAGGACGGCCGAGACGAAGTGCTCATGGGCGACGTCCGTGGGGTCGTCGCTGTCCATGGCGATTTCCTCGAGGATGACGTCCCGTTCCTGCTCCATCTCGGCAGGGTCCAGAACCGCGCCGGTAATCATGTCCGCAATGACGTCGATGGCCATCGGCAGGTCCGTGTCGAGGACCCGGGCGAAGTAGCAGGTGCTTTCCTTCGCAGTGGCGGCGTTGGACTCGCCGCCCACCTCGTCGAAGGCTGACGCGATTTCCAGGGCGGTGCGGCGCTTGGTGCCCTTGAACAGCAGGTGTTCAAGGAAGTGGGTGGAGCCGTGCTGGCCCGGGGCCTCGTCGCGGGAACCGACGCCCACCCAGAAACCGATGGTGGCCGACCTCTGCCCGGGCATCGCCTCTGTCAGCACCCGCACTCCGCCGGGCAGCACCGAACGCCGGACTTCGGAGCCGCCGTCGGAACCGTGGACCAGGGTGTCGCCGCGATGGTTCTGCTCGAGAGGCAGGGGTACAACAGTCATTGAGGCCTTTCAAAAGGGGCAGCCGGGATCTGGCTGCCATCGTAA
>NZ_JARHXQ010000025.1:0-18984 GCF_029222765.1 Arthrobacter sp. Cr_A7
ACCCAACCAGCCCGGATGACAACCACAACTGACAGAGCAACCCACCCCGGGTCACGCGGCAAGGCACCCGGGCCCCGTCCCGCCGTCGGACAATCCACCCGGGTGAGAGAGCGTCTTACCGAAACCCGCAACAGCTGATAGAGCGTCGCCCGGGAACCTGCATTAGGTGAGAGAGCGTCCGCTCAGGGCACAATAGGGGCCGAAAACCCCCCAAAATCCGGTGATTAACCTCAAAAAGTGGCGGAAACACGCGGAATTTGCGGACCTCGACCGCCCAAGCTGGTAAGTTTTCGAACAGTGGCTTGTGCGCATGCCGCGTGCAGGCTCCATAAAGATGACCGTCCAGGAGGACATAAATGGCTAAGAACCGTAGTGAACTTGTTGCAGAGGTAGCGGGCAAGGCCGGCACCAGCCAGGCAGCCGTCAACTCCGTCCTCGACGCACTGTTCGAGGTTTTCGAGACTTCTGTCGCCGCGGGCGAGAAGATCACCATCCCGGGCTGGCTCGCCGTCGAGCGTACCGACCGTGCAGCACGCACCGGCCGCAACCCGCAGACGGGTGAGACCATCCAGATCGCAGCAGGCCACAGCGTCAAGCTGACCGCCGGTTCCAAGCTCAAGGCTGCGGTTTCCAACAAGAAGTAAGCTTCTTCCTCCCCGGCCCAGAGCCGGCGTGGAAAAGGAGCGGTGACCGGGAGGTTGCCGCTCCTTTTGCTTTTAAGGCCGATTCGCGGCCCAGGCAGGCGTAGCGGACAATGGAATGGTGTCTTCTGCCGCAAAACCCCGTTCCACAAACCCCCAGTCCGCTCCCGGCAAGGGAGCGCAGGGGCAGGACAGCGGCGCCTCCGGCATCTCACGCCCCTGGCAGCTTGCCGGACTGGCCGCAGTATTCCTTGGCCTTGTTGCTGCCCTCATCTTCTCCGGTGCTGCGGCAACCCGGGGCGTCGCTGACCCCGGGGCCCTAGTGCGTTGGGGCCTGCCTGCCAGCAAGGCCATCCACAACATTTCCCTGGCAACGGTCATCGGCGGCCTGATCTTTGCCGTCGGAATCCTGCCCAGGAGCCTGGCGCCCCGCAGCAGGGCCAGGGAAGCGTCCGAAGCCGACGGCGGCCCCGAGCACCCCGCCTTCAGCCGTGCTCTGGCTGTGGCAGCCGCCGCCGGCGCAACCTGGACCCTGTCCGCAATCGCCGTCCTGGTACTGACGTACGCGGACGTTGCCGGGCAGGCGCTCTCGGGGGACGCCGAGTTCACGCAGGCCCTGGTGTATTTCATGACGGATATCGAGACGGGGCGCGCCTGGCTGGCCGTCACCATCATCGCCGCCGTAGTCACCACAGCGCTGTTCGGCGTCCGGTCCCTCGGCGGGCTGGCGCTGACCCTGGTCCTGGCGTTCATTGGGCTGGTACCCACGGCGCTGATTGGCCACTCCTCAAGCTCGTCAGACCACGAGGGTGCCATCAACTCCCTCGGTCTGCACCTGGTGGGCGTCAGCACCTGGGTGGGCGGGATCATCCTGCTGGCCCTGCTCTCCGGCATCCTCACCGGTTCCAAGGCAGGGGCATCCGGTGACATCACAGAATCCACCCTCCGCCGGTTCTCCTCCCTGGCGGGCTTCGCCTTTGTCCTGGTGTTCGCGTCCGGAGTCATCAATGCCAGCATCCGGATCACCAACTGGGGAGACCTCTTCGGCTCCGCCTACGGTCAACTGATCCTGGCCAAATCCGCAGCCACCCTGGTCCTGGGCGGGATCGGCTTCATGCACCGCCAATGGGTCATCCCGCAGCTGGGCCGCAAGGGCTCCACAATGTCCTCGCGGCGCGTGCTGTGGCAGCTGGTCCTGGCCGAACTCCTGGTGATGGGCCTGACCTCCGGCGTGGCCGTCGCCCTGGGGCGTTCGGCCCCGCCGGAGCCCACAACCTATGCGCCGGACGCGTCGCCGGCCTTCATCCTGACCGGCTACGAACTGCCCCCCGAACTGACGCCGGAACGCTGGCTGACGGAATGGCGCCTCGACTGGCTCTGGATAGCCGTGGCCCTGTTCGGGCTGGTGTCCTACTTCCTCGGCGTGGCAAAGGTCTATCGCCGGGGCGACACGTGGCAGTGGTTCCGCACCGTGAACTGGGTGATCGGCCTGCTGGTGCTCACCTACATCACCTCCGGGCCGCCGTCGGTCTATGGCCGCGTCCTGTTCTCCGCGCACATGGTGGACCACATGGCGCTGACCATGGTGGCCCCCATCTTCCTGGTGCTGGGTGCACCGGTCACGCTCGCCCTGCGCGCCCTGCAACCCCGCGGCGACGGTTCACGCGGGGCCCGGGAGTGGATCCTGGTCTTCGTGCACTCGAAGTTCTCCCAGGTGGTTACCCATCCGCTGTTCGCGGCCGCCAACTTTGCCGGCTCCATTGTGCTGTTCTATTACTCCGACCTGTTCGGGTTCGCGATGCGCGAGCATGTGGGCCATGAGCTGATGATCGTGCACTTCCTGCTCACGGGCTACATCTTCGTGCTGAGCATGATCGGTTCGGACCCGCTGCCGCGCCGGGCGCCGTACCCCATGCGGCTGCTCCTGCTCCTGGCCACCATGGGCTTCCACGCGTTCTTCGGCGTGGCGATCATGGGCGGCACCAACCTCTTGGCCGCCGACTACTTCGGCAACCTGGGCCGGGACTGGGGACAGTCCGCACTGATGGACCAGCAGACCGGCGGCGCAGTGGCCTGGGGCATCGGCGAGGTGCCCACCCTCCTGGTGGCGATCGGCGTCGCCATCATGTGGTCCCGGTCCGACGCGCGGGAAACCAAACGGGTGGACCGGGCGGCCGACAGGAATAACGACGCCGATCTCACCGCTTACAACGATATGTTTGCCAAATTGGCCGAACGCGATGCCAAGCTGGCTGACCGCAACAAGCTGGAAGGACGCTGATGAGCGAAACCGTACGCACCCACCACCGGGTCCGAGCCTCCGAACTGGTGGGCCGTAACTGGTTGAACACCGGCGGCAAGACCCTCGACCTCGAAGCCTTGCGGGGCAAGATCGTGCTGCTGGACTTCTGGACCTTCTGCTGCATCAACTGCCTGCACGTCCTGGACGAGCTGCGCCCACTGGAGGAAGAGTACTCGGACGTCCTGGTCACCGTGGGCGTCCACTCGCCCAAGTTCGAGCACGAGGCGGACCCGGTGGCGCTGGCCGCCGCTGTGGAGCGCTACGAGATCCACCACCCGGTCCTGGACGATCCGGAGCTGGAGACCTGGAAGGCGTACACCGCCCGTGCCTGGCCCACGCTGGTGGTCATCGATCCCGAGGGCTACATCGTGGCGCACCTCTCCGGCGAGGGCCACGCGGACGGCCTGGCCGTGCTGATCCCCGAGCTCATCGCCGAACACGATGCCAAGGGCACTCTGCACCGCGGTTCCGGCCCGTACGTGGCGCCCGAGCCGACGTCCGGCACCCTGCGATTCCCGGGCAAGGCGCTCTTCCTTCCCGCAGGCCGTGGTTCCGGCGCGGATGAAGCGTCCGACGGCGGCGCGGCAGCAGGTGCCGCAACGCAGGGTTCATGGCTGGTCACCGATACCGGGCACCACCGCCTCGTGGAGCTCGGCACCGACTTCCATACCGTCCTGGCCACCTTTGGCTCAGGCACCAAGGGCTACGCCGACGGCCCGGCCGCCGGTGACACCGCGACCGCACAGTTCAACGAGCCCCAGGGCCTGGTCCTGCTGCCGGAAGATGTAGCAGCCAAGGTGGGCTACGACGTCGTTATTGCCGACTCCGTCAACCACCGCCTTCGCGGGCTGTCCCTGACAGACGGCAAGGCCTCTACCCTGGCCGGCAACGGTGTCCAGCGTTTGCTGGAAACCGGACCCGCGCGGGTGGACGAGGACGCTGCCGGGTTCACCGGCCGCCTCAGCAACCATCCGCTGGAAGTCTCGCTGAGCTCGCCCTGGGACCTGGTCTGGTCCCGCAAGCTCAACGCCGTGGTGGTGGCCATGGCCGGAACCCACCAGATCTTCAGCTTCGACCCCGTGTCCGGTGAAGTGGACATTATTGCCGGCAACGGCCTCGAAGGACTGCTGGACGGCCCTGCCCACGAGGCCTGGTTCGCCCAGTCCTCGGGCCTGGCCGAGGACGCCGACGGCAGCATCTGGGTGGCCGACTCCGAGACGTCTGCCCTGCGCAAGCTGGCCATTGACGACGACGGCGCCATCACCGTGGAAACCGCCGTCGGCAAGGGTCTGTTCGACTTCGGCTTCCGGGACGGCGCCGCCGAGGAGGCACGCCTGCAGCACCCGCTGGGCGTGACGGTCCTGCCGGACGGCTCAGTGGCAATCGCCGACACCTACAACGGCGCGGTCCGCCGTTACGACCCCGCCACCAAGACCGTCTCCACGCTGGCCCGCGGCCTCGCCGAACCCTCCGACGTTATCGTGGACCACACCAAGGCAGCCGGCTCCGAGCCGCTGCTGGTGGTGGTTGAGGCGAACCAGCACCAGCTGGTGTACGTCCCCATCCCCAAGGAAGCACAGCAGGTGGACGAGGGCGCATCCCAGACGCACCGGCCCAAGAGCCCGGTGGCCCCCGGCCCGCTGGAGCTGACCGTCCGCTTCACCGCCCCCACCGGGCAGAAGCTGGATGACCGCTGGGGCGACCCCACGCAGCTGAAGATCTCCTCCACACCCCCGGAGCTGCTGGTATCCGGCGGCGGAACATCGGTGGGGCTTCTCCGGACCCTTGAGCTGTCCCAGGACGTGCCCGAGGGCATCCTGCACATCACCGCGCGCGCGGCCGCCTGCGACGGGCCGGAGACCGAGGACGGCGAGATCCCCGATCACGCCGCCTGCCACCTGTACCAGCAGGACTGGGGCATCCCCGTGCTGCTGCAGGCCGACGGAGACACCGAGCTGGTACTGGACCTCCGCGGCATGGACTGACGCGCCGCCGTCGTCCGCTGAAATGGCCCGGCTTTCAACCCCCTGAGGGTGGAAAGCGGGCCATTTTTGTCTTCGCTGCTGCCAAAAGCGGGCCAGTTCGATCGCACGTCAGGCGGCTGGTTTATCCACATAGCCCCGTCGTGGGGCTGCCTGCAGACCGTCGCGGCCGTCACTGTGGCCTTATGAACCCAGCGGAGATTCTCAGGTCGGCTGGAGGAGTGCTGCTAACACGGGACGTACTGGCAGCCGGTGCCACGGAAGCCGGCCTTCGCCGGGCGGTTCGGAGTGGCGACGTGGTCCGCCTCGAGCGGGGGCTCCTGGCGGTTGCGGACGCTGATCCCGCGTCAGTGGCCGCAGGGCGTGCCCGTGGCCTCCTCACGTGTGTGTCCGCCGCACCGGCATTCAGCCTCTGGCGGCTCCGTCCCCCGGTTCAGCCACACTACTGGCAAAGTAACGGACGGAAGCCCGCCGGCTGTGTCAGTCATAGGCTTCCAATGACGCAGTCGCCCAGTCACGGGACACTTGCCGCCCTTCCGGATGTCCTTCTGCACGCACTGCTGTGCCTACCGGAACTCGAATCCCTGGTCATGGTCGAGTGTGCCTACAACCGGGGTGACATTGATCTGGCATTCCTTCTCCGCCACCTTCCCGGGAACCGGTGCGGCAAGGCGCGGAACGTGGTGTCCAAGGTTGAATGCGGCGCCGACTCCCTCCTTGAGTCCCTGGCCAGAGTGCTGTTCAGGGACGCCGGCATTAACACCGCCACCCAAGTATGGATTGACGGAATTGGGCGCGTGGACTTTCTCCTGGAAGGATTTCTGATTGTGGAGATTGACGGCATCGCTTTCCACCTGGAGGCACGGCAATTCAAGAAGGACAGGCGCAGGGACAACTCGGCAATACTGCAGGGTCTACCCGTGCTGAGGTTCTTCTACGACGATGTAGTTCACGCGCCCGACTCTGTTCTGGCGCAGGTCCGGGAGGTTCTGGCACGGGGTTCCTTGCGGTGGCCGCAGCCGGACCGGCCCAGCTATCAACCTCATCGGGCCCGTAGCCGCGGCTACCAATAGGGGCCAGGCACCAAAACCGGGCCAGAGCGGCGTGCTAGAAGCTCAGTACCGGGGTGACCCTGACCGCGCCGCCGGAGACGTCCAGGCGGGTGGTGAAGCTGAAGTCCACTTCTTCCTCCAGCGGGTACCAGATCCCGGTGAAGGAGTTCTGCTGCAGCGCTTCCACCTTGGCCTTGCCGTCCAAGGGTGCCACCACCCACCGCCCGTCAAAGGGTTCGATGGCAACGTTCGGATACTCGGTGACGGTCCACTTGATGGTGCCGTCCTGGACCCTGTTGTTGCTGGCGTAGTAGAACGGACAGTCCGGCTGGAGCTTCTGTTCCTTGACCGCTTCCGCCGCGCAGCCGTCCAGGAACTCCTTGACCTTGTCCGCCACGTCCTTCTTCAGGCTGGCAGTAGCCTGGGTCAGCAGGTTGAGCGGCGCCACGGGGACGTCCCGGGCGGTGACTGTCGCGCGGGTTGCGGGGGCCGAGAAGTACTGGCCGTTGAGGGCGGCCTCGTACTCACCCGGATAGAACACCGCGAACGAGTTCCTGCCGTTGGGCATGTTCACCGGCACGCCGTTGACGTTGGCCTCGCTGCCGTTGACCACCGTAATGTCCACCGTGGGCAGCCGTGACGGGACGAACGCCCAGGTGTTGAAGAAGATCCATTCGGTGCCGGTCTTCTGCAGCATGAACTCCGTGCGGAGCCGGCTGCCGTCGATGGTGTATTCCATGGGCACCATGACCTGGTTGCCGGAACGCTCCTCCGGTTCACCGATCTCCACGTTGGCCAGGCGGGACGCGGCGGTCTGCAGCCCTGTCCCGTCGAGCATGGCGGCATTGCTGGGCGGTACAGTGGCGCGCAACAATCCCAGCGCCTTCCCGCCGTCGCCGCTTTGCAGCGCGTCCAGATACTCACGCACCGGCTGCTGCGGACTCGCCACCGTCTTGTTCACCAGGTTCACGGCAACAACGGCTCCGGCCACGGCAAGCATGAGGCCCAGCAGCCATCCGGCCGCTATCCTCACCAACGCTTGACTCATCTGCACGTTCCTTACACTAACGTTAGTGCGAACGCGCACTGAAGTCGGCGTCTACCCTTTGTGGGGGAGAAGCACGGTGTTAAGGCCCGACGACGGCAGCCGGAGCAGGCGTCCGCAGCCCCTTGGGAGCGGCCCGGGTCAGCGGCGGCGCCGCCGGGACGACGTGCCGAACACACCCCGCAGCAGTTCACGGCCCAGCTGGGTGCCGATGGACCGGGCCATGCTCTTCAGGCCGCCGCCCAAGGCGCCACCGAGTGCGCCGCCAAGGTCGTCCATCATCCCGCCGCCCGACTCCGGCCGCGAAGACCGGGGCACTCCGGCCGGCGTTCGGGGAACAGTGTTCCGGCTGGGAGCCGGCCTGCTGCTGGACCGGCCAAGGATCTCCTCCTCAATCCGGCGGGCCTCCGCGTCCACGTCCGCAGCGCCGCCGGAACCCGGAACCGGCGGCCCGCCCGGCACCGCGGGACCGGTGGGTGCCGCAGCCTTGCCGGTCAGCTTCTCGTAGGCGGAATGGTTATCCACCGCGGTTCCGTACTTGGGCAGGAGTGCCGAACCGGCCACCGTGCTCCGGACCAGGGCGTCATCGCTCGGTCCCATGACCGACTCGGGCGCCCGCAGCCGGGTGAGCGCCACAGGCGTGGGCGCGCCCCTGTCGTTCATGACCGTCACCACGGCCTCGCCGATCCCTGCGGAGGTCAGGGTTTCCTCCAGGTCGTAGTCGCTGACCGGGAACGTGGACACGGTGGCCTTGAGCGCCTTGGCATCCTCCGGGGTGAAGGCACGCAGGGCGTGCTGCACGCGGTTGGCCAGCTGGCCAAGGACGTCGGCCGGAACGTCCTTGGGAGTCTGGGTGACGAAGAAGATGCCCACGCCCTTGGACCGGATGAGCCGGACGGTGGTGATGATGGCCTCCAGGAACGCCTTGGACGCACCGTTGAAAAGCAGGTGGGCCTCGTCGAGGAAGAACACGAGCTTCGGCTTGTCCAGGTCGCCTGCTTCCGGGAGGTCCTCAAAGAGATCGGCAAGCAGCCACATGAGGAACGTGGAGAACAGCATCGGTTTGGTCTGGAGCGTGGGCAGCTCGAGGCAGGTGATGACGCCGCGGCCGTCCGGCGCGGTCCGCAGCAGCTCCGCGGTATCAAACTCAGGTTCGCCGAAGAACTTCTCCAGCCCCTGCGCCTCGAGGTTCACGAGCTCGCGGAGGATGACACCGGCGGTTGCCTTGGACAGCCCGCCCAGCTCCTCCAGCTGGTCCTTGCCTTTGGCGGAGGTCAGGAACTGGATTACGGCCCGGAGGTCCTTGAGGTCGATGAGTTCCAGGCCGTTCTTGTCCGCGAAGTAGAACACCAGCTGCAGGCTGGATTCCTGCGTGTCGTTCAGTTCCATGATCCGCGAGAGGAGGATGGGCCCGAAGGACGATACCGTGGCCCGCACGGGGACCCCGTTACCGTCGCCGCCCAGGGCCAGGAACTCCACCGGGAACGTCTTCCCCTGCCAAGCCTGTCCAATGCCCTCGGTGCGGGCGGTGAGCTTAGCGCTGCCGGTAGCGGCGGTGGCCAGCCCGGAGAGGTCACCTTTGATGTCCGCCAGGAAGACGGGGACGCCGGCGGTGGAGAGTTGCTCGGCCATCATGTGCAGCGTGACGGTTTTGCCGGTACCGGTGGCACCGGCCACCAGGCCGTGCCGGTTCATCATGGCCAGCGGCAGCCGCACCGGCGCGTTCTTGTGGAGTTCGCCGTCGATGATGGCGGCCCCCAGTTCGATGGTGGCACCGTCCAGCGCGTAGCCCTTCTGGATGGTGGCAAGCTTCTCTGCTGTGGTTTTGTTGGCCATGGCGCCAGCTTAGCGGCGCCCGGTGCCTGCGCGGCGGCACTCCGCCGGTCAGTTCTGCGCGGCCGGAAGTACCTTGGTGAACGCCAGCGGGCCGATGGTCTCGGGGTCGGCGGCCAGGTCGAACTGCGGCTCATAGCCGGTGGTGAGGTAGAGGTGCTTGGCCTCGGGCTGCCGCGGGCCGGTGGTGAGGTAGAGCCGGGTGTATCCGCGGCGGCCAGCCAGGGCCTCCAGTTCGGTGAGTACCATGCGGGCAAGGCCGCGACGGCGGTGTGCGGAGTGCGTCCAGATCCGCTTCAGTTCCGCCGTGGTGTCGTCATACCGGCGGAAAGCCCCGCCGGCGATGGATTCACCGTTTTCCTGGACCACCAGGAGCGCACCGTGGGGCTCCTCGAATTCGGCGGCTGGGTACCGGTTCAGTTCCTCTGCAGCTGCGCCCCGGCCAAAAAGGTCGCCGTAGCGGGTGTCGTATTCGACGGCGAGTTCGTCCAGCAGCGGCCGGACGCGGGGATCGTGCATGGGCAGGTTCAGGATGGCCAGGGCTGCGGGGTCAAGGGGCCTGCGCTTGAGTTCGGGTTCTGCGGTCACGGGTTCAGTACTTTCCGACGGCGGCTGGTTCTGGAGTTATTGTGGCGGAGGTTTCGGCGGACAGGCCACGGGCAACGGTGAGGATGGTCCGCGCCAGGGCATCGTTCTCCCGGAACGGTGCCGCGTTGGTATTGGGCCGGGCAAACGCTCCCGCACCCCAGCCTGACGTTCCTGGCCCGATGCCGAACATGGTTTGCTGCGCGGTTCCGGCGGCATCCACCAGTTGGTGCCGGGCGGAAACCAGCAGTTTGCCGGTGGAGTGGATGCCGTCGGCCGTGAGCAGCTGCTGCTCCGTGCCCAGCCCGCTGCCGTGCAGGGACGCGAGCACGGGATTGAGCGACCGGGTGACCGACGTGGACGGCAGCCGGGCCTCGATGAAGGCGCTGGCCGTGATGGCGGCGGGATGGTGCGGGGACGTGGCCCGGAACAGCCCGGTGGCCTCGTCGGCCGTCACCTCGAGGCCGGGACCCAGGAACTGGAGCAGCCCGGCACGGTGCAGGGCCAGCATCTGGCGCAGGCGGTGGGGCGGCGGGCCGGAATCCACAAAGCTGAAGAACCCGTGCCACCAGCCGTGGACGGTTTGCTGGGACCGTGCATTGAGCCGTTCCGCAGGGACCACGCGCCCCAGTTCCATGTAAACGTGCAGCAGGGCCAGGAAGAGTGCCAGGGTCTCCGGATGGTCCGGGCTGTCCCGCAGCGCGAGGTCGTGCCCGATGTACCCTGCCACGGCGGACTGTACTTCCCCGAGGCCGGCGAAGCGGCGCCCGTCAAAGGGCCGGTCCAGCCGCTCGAGGTCGAGATGCAGGCTGGCATCCGGGAAGGCGGCAGCCACGAGTACGGTGCGCGCGGAGCTGTACCAGTCCAGGCCGGAGTAGCGCGAGGCGAACTCTTCCCAGCCCATGGCGGCCCGCTCCGGGCTGCCGGTCAGCAGCTCCCGGTAGTAGCCGTAGCCGGCTTCCTTGGCGATCAGCGGCCAGAGGTGGCTCCGGAAATCCAGTTCGCCCTGCCGCCGGAGCAGGGCCTCGACGGCGTCCGCGGTGAAGAACAGCAGCGGACCGGGTGCCTGGCCGAGGAGGGCAGACGAAATCTTGGAGTGGTACGGCACGCCGCGCCGCGACCCGGCCCACAGCCGGGGTTCCCGGCCGGACGCAAGGTAACGCAGCCCGCCGTCGGGCGTTTCCTCGAAGCGCCCGCCGCGGCCCTCCATCAGGAGGACCAGCAGGTCGACGAACGCGAGGCCCATGCCGGCGACGATCACGTCCTGCCCGGGTGCGATGGCTGAATAGTCGACGTCGGTGGTGTAGCTGGGCGCCGCATGGAACCCGCCGTGGCGGGCGGCGAAGCGGGACCAGCCGGCGGAGGCGGCGTCCGGGCGGGAGTCGGTGTGGCCCAGCGCGGTGACGAGAATGTCGGCGTGCAAAGTCCGCCCGTTGGCCAGTTCCACGGCATGCGCGCCGCCGCCGAGCGGGGCGATGTCCACCGCCGTGGTCCGGTGCACGGTCACGCTCTTGCCGAGGGACCGGGCAGCGCGGCGGAAGAACCATTCGAGGTACTGGCTTTGAAGTTGGCGGGTGGGGAACGAGGAGCCCGTGAGGGAGTGAAGCTGGTCCCGCAGCTGCCGGGGGAAGTCCGGAACATCGGTAATGGATCCGTCCAATACGCCGTCCGCCCATTCCGCCAGTCCGGGGCCGGACGCCGGGGGACCATCACAGGCGACGGACGCGTCCGTGAACATGGTGACGTCGGCCGCCGTCGAGTTCAGCAGCAGCCCGGGATGCTGGTCGTACCGCCAGATGCGGCCGGATCCGGGGACGTACGGCTCCACCACGTGGATCTGCAGGGCGCCGGCGAAGATCTCAGGCCGGTTGGCGGCAATCCGCTCAAGCACGCCGGCCGCCCGGGGGCCGCCCCCAATGAAGACGACGGCCGGAATGTTCGCTGGCATGGGGCTCCTGACGGCGGTGCGGGGCGGACGGGGACGCGGGGGCCTTGGAAGGGCCGCCGGAGTGCCCATGCTAGGCAGCGGTGACGACGGCGGTCGAGCGCCTGGTCACGCCCGTTAACTCCGCGTCACAGCGCGTCAAGGGACGCAAAAAACCGACTCATGACGCCGCGCTAAGTCCCGTGACGATATGCAACCTGGCGCCTTGCTGGCCTCTTCCGGGCGGTCCTAGATTTGCAGCCAGCAACCGGGCCAGCCAGGACCGGTACCGGGGCAGCGGGCTCCAACCCGATTCGAGAAGCGAGGTGGCGCATGAGTTCAGCAGCAACGAAGGTGGCGCAGTCAGCACAATCACAGCCGGCACAGTCAGCACAGACGGCAGGAGCGGCTCCCCAGCCTGCGCCACCTGCCCGGACCGCCATGGACTACTCCGGCTACCCGGTGGTGGCAGCCAGGCATCCCTGGCGCTGGGTGGGGACTGCCGCCGTCGCGCTTGGTGTCCTGGCGGTGGCGTGGTCCCTTGCCACGAACCCGCGCTGGGAATGGGGCGTGGTGGCGCAGTGGTTCACCGCGCAGTCCGTGATCAACGGCTTGCTGGAAACCTTGAAGCTGACGGCCATTTCGGGCCTGCTCGGGTTCGTCCTGGGCTTCATCCTGGCGCTCATGCGGCTGTCCGCCTCACCGCTGCTGGTCTCGGTGTCCTGGACGTTCTCCTGGATCTTCCGGTCCACGCCGCTGCTGGTCCAGATGCTCCTTTGGTACAACCTGGGCTACCTCTACGAAAAGATCAGCCTGGGCATCCCCTTCACCGACGTGAGGTTCTTCGAGGTCCAGACCACCACGCTGATCAGCCAGTTCGCGGCCGCCGTCCTGGGCCTGACCCTGAACCAGGCGGCCTACTCGGCCGAGATCATCCGCGGCGGAATCCTCTCCGTGGACCAAGGGCAACTGGAGGCCGCGGCGGCCCTGGGCATCCCGGCCTGGCGGCGGTCCACCCGGATTGTGCTGCCGCAGGCGATGCGGGCCATCCTGCCCACCGCCTTCAACGAGATCATCGGCCTGGTCAAGGGCACATCGATCGTCTACGTCCTGGCCTACTCCGAGCTGTTCTACACCGTGCAGGTCATCTACAACCGCACGCAGCAGGTCCTCCCGCTGCTCCTGGTGGCAACGCTCTGGTACGTGGTGATCACCTCGGTCCTCAGCGTCTTCCAGTACTACATCGAACGGCACTACTCCAAGGGTGCGGTGCGGAACCTGCCGCTGACCCCCTTGCAGAAAGCCCGTAAATTCTTCGCCACCCACGCAGTGGCCAACCGGACCAGGAGCCTCTGATGACCGTTACAGCTGCTACAGCCACCCGCGGCCTGGTGGAAATCACCGGCGTCCGCAAGTCCTTCGGGGCCGCCGAGGTCCTCAAAGGCGTCAGCCTCACGATTGAGCCGGGCGGCGTTGCCGTCATCGTCGGCCCCTCCGGTTCCGGCAAGTCCACCCTGCTGCGCACCATCAACCACCTGGAAAAGGTGGACGGCGGCCACATCTCAATCGACGGCACATTGGTGGGCTACGAAGTCCGGGGCGGGCGGCTCCATGAGCTGCGCGAGAAGGACATCCTGAAGCAGCGGACCGAGATCGGCATGGTGTTCCAGAACTTCAACCTCTTCCCGCACCTCACAGCTTTGGAGAACGTGGCCGAAGCGCCCGTCGTGGCGCAGCGTCCCGGAAAAGCACGCCCCTCCAAGGAAGAGGCAAAGCGCCGTGGCCTGGAGCTGCTGGACCGCGTGGGCCTCAAGGACCGCGCCGATGCCTACCCGCGGCAGCTGTCCGGCGGCCAGCAGCAGCGCGTGGCGATCGCACGGGCCCTGGCACTGGATCCCAAGATCCTGCTCTTCGACGAGCCCACCTCGGCGCTGGATCCTGAACTCGTCAACGAGGTGCTCGACGTTATCCGGGAGCTCGCCACCTCCGGCACCACCCTGATCATCGTCACCCACGAGATGGGCTTTGCCCGGGACGTGGCGGACACCGTGGTGTTCATGGACCAGGGCCAGATCGTGGAGCAGGGCACCCCGCAGGAGATTTTCACCAACCCCCAGGAACCGCGCACCAGGAGCTTCTTCTCCAAGGTGCTCGAACCGGCTTTCAACATCTAAGGACTTCCCATGTCATTCTCTTCACCTGCCGGCATCCGCACCCCACGCTTCCGCAACAGGCGCACCCTGGCGGCGCTGCCCGCCGTCGTACTCCTCGGAACAGCCGCGCTGTCTGCCTGCGCCGATCCCGGTGCAACAGCTGCGGGCTCTGCCACGGGCGGAGCTGAGACGACGGCGGCACGCAACGGCGTGGTCTACAACGCGTCCCCGGACCAGCAGCGCATCCGGGCGGAGAAGGATCCGGCGCTCGCCGCCAAGGTCCCCGAACTCATTGGCAAGGACGGCAAGCTCACCATCGCCACCACCGCCGGTTCCATTCCGCTGTCCTTCCACGCCACGGACGACAAGACGCCCATTGGATCCGAGCTGGACATCGCGCAACTGGTGGCGGACAAGCTGGGCCTGGGGCTGGATGTCCAGGTCACCTCCTGGGAAAACTGGCCGCTGAAGACCCAGTCCGGCGACTTCGAGGCTGTGTTCTCCAACGTGGGTGTGAACAAGGACCGGGTGAAGCTCTTCGACTTTGCCAGCTACCGCGCCGCCTTTATGGGTTTCGAGGCGAAGAAGTCCGCCAGCTATGACATCAAGGGCGCGGATGACATCTCCGGCCTGAAGGTGTCCGTGGGGTCCGGCACCAACCAGGAGAAGATCCTTCTCGCGTGGAACAAGGAACTCGAGGACAAGGGCAAGGCACCCGCCACCCTGCAGTACTACTCGTCGGACGCGGACACCATCCTGGCTCTCTCCTCGGGGCGGACGGACCTGAACATCGCCCCCTACCCGTCCACGGTGTACCGGGAAAACACCCGGGACGACCTGAAGGTGGTGGGCAAGGTCAACGCCGGCTGGCCCTCGGAAACCCTGGTGGCAGCCACCACCCTTCGCGGCAACGGGCTGGCCCCGGTCATCACCGAGGCCCTGAACGCGGCCATTGAGGACGGTTCGTACGCAGAGGTGCTGGAGCGCTGGGGCCTGTCCGAGGAGGCGCTGCCGGAGTCGAAGACCATCACCGAGGAGACCTTCGCTGCCGCCCAGGCGACGGCCAGTGCCGTTCCTTCCGGGAAGACCTCATGAAGTTCCAGGTCCTGGACATCATCCCGCACCTGAAAAACCCGGTGACCGGGGAGATCGTCTCCACAGCGGACCGCCTCAACCAGGTGGTGGAAACCGCGCGGCGGGCCGAGGAACTGGGGTTCGACAGCTTCTCCGTAGGGGAGCGCCACGCCGGGGAGTTTATCTCCTCCTCGCCCACCACGGTGCTGGCAGCAATCGCCGCCGTGACGGACCGGATCCGGCTGCAGAGCGGCGTCACCGTGCTGTCGGTGCTGGACCCGGTGCGGGTGGCCGAGGATTACGCCACCATCGACCAGCTCAGCCGCGGCCGGCTGGAACTGGTGATTGGCAAGGGCAACGAGGTGCTGCAATACCCGTTGTTCGGGCTGGACCTCGCTGACCAGTGGGACCTGCTGGCCGAAAAGTATGAGCTGCTGCGCCGGTTGTGGCGCGAGGAAGGCGTCACCTGGTCCGGGCGCTTCCGTCCGCCGCTGACGGAACGAACCACCACTACGCCGCGCCCCTTTGACGGTCCGCCCAGGATTTGGCACGGCTCTGCTACAACGCTCACGTCCGCTGCCCTTGCCGGCAAATGGGGTGACCCGCTGTTCACGGCGAACGCCATCCAGCCCCGGGAGAACTACCAGGTGCTGATCGAGCATTACCGGGCGGAGTATGAGCGGCACGGCCACGATCCCCGGCAGCAGTACGTGGGTTCGGGCAGCGGTGCCGGCGGGGTGTTCATCGCGGACACCACCAAGGAGGCCATCCGGCAGTTCGGGCCGGTGTATGAAGCCCTGACGGCGAACCGCAACGTGCCGGGCAACAACTCACCCTTCCGCGACATCCAGCACGCGGTCGCCGAGGGCCCCGCGCTGGTGGGCAGCCCGGAGCAGGTGATCGACAAAATCCTCAGCTACCACTCGCTGTACGGCCACGACCTTCAGTCCATCTCGCTGCCCACCACGCTGCCGTTCGAACAGCAGCTGGAGATCCTGGAGCGGTTCGCGCTGGAGGTCATCCCCGCTGTCCGGGCGGCCGCGCCCACCACGCTGTGGGAAGCCGAAGATCCCTACGGCAACCGCCCCGAATCCGCCCGCACCAGCACCACAAGGAGCCACTTTGTCTACGCACACTGAAACCGCCCTCGAGTCCTTCGACGCCGACTGGCAGGAATGGCACACGGCCCACGAACGCCAGCGCGCGCACCCGCACGGCTTCCTCGCCGTCACGCACCTGCACTGGCTGGACTCCTCCGCCAGGCGGCTGGACGGTGTTCCGGGCACGTGGAGTGCAGTGGACGACGCCGTCCGCATCGTTTTGGAGGCAGGCGAAAGGCTGCAGCGGGACGGGCAGGAGTTGAATACCGGCTCCGGTGCCACCATTGAGCTGGGATCAATCGAGGAGCGCGGCGGGATCAACCTGGCGTCCGGCGATACGGTCATTGAGGTCGCAAAGCGCGGCGGCGAGTACATTGTGCGGCCACGGAATCCGGAGAACGCACTGCTCCGCGAATACCAGGACACGCCCGCCTACTCGCCGGACGCTGCCTATGCCGTCCGCGGGACCTTTGTGCCCTTTGAGGCACCGCGGCCCACGACGGTGGGGGCCGCCGTCGAAGGCATCCAGCATGTCTACGAGGCTCCGGGTGAAATCCGTTTCAAGCTGGCAGGCCGGGAACTGGCGCTGACGGCATTCAATGGCCACGCACCCGGTTCGCTGTCCGTCCTGTTCACGGACCAGACCTCCGGCAAGACCACCTACGCGGCCAACCGTTCGCTTTCCGTGGTGCCGGCCGCGGACGGTTCGGTGGAGCTGGACTTCAACCGGGCCGTTAACCTGCCCTGCGCCTACACGGACCTGGCCACCTGCCCGCTGCCGCCGGCCGAAAACCGGCTGCCCGTGGCCATCGAAGCCGGCGAGAAGATCCCCTACGAACGTCAGGACCAGAAGTGAGCGCCAACGAATCAGCCCGCGCCGGGTTCCTGGCGATCGAACTCGACGGCGCCGGGTGGGACGGTGCCGGTTTCGGCAGCCTCACCGAAGCCGTGCTTGCCGCGGAATCCGCCGGGTTCCATGTGGCCACCTTTACCGATGAACCTGCACCCGGGCGTGCCAACGCCCTGCAGCGTGCGGCCTACGCCGGCCCCATCACGCGGACCATCGCCCTGGTGCCGGAGGTGGATACGGTCTACACCGAGCCGTTCCACGTTTCCACGCAGCTCGCGAGCCTGGACTACGTGGCGGGCGGACGCGCCGGATGGATCGCTACCGCAGGGGAATCACCCGAAGCCGCTGCCGCCGTCGGACGCGACTTTGTGAGCGGCGCTGCGCTCGGCCAGGAAGCCGCTGCCTCCATCGAGGTGTCCCGGCGTTTGTGGGACTCGTGGGAGGACGATGCGGTGATCCGTGACGTCGCCACCGGCCGCTACATCGATGTGGACAAGCTGCACTACGCCGACTTTGAAACCCCGGCGGACTTCGCGGGCCCGGCCTATTCAGTCAAGGGCCCGTCCATTATTCCCAGGCCGCTCCAGGGGCAGCTGCCGGTGCTGGTTCCGGCGTCCCTGCTGGGCGGGGTTTCAGCGGACGCCGTGGACGGTGTGCTGGTGACCGCGCCGACCCCTGAACTGCTGGCCGCCGAGGTCCGCGACGTCCGCACCCGCGTCGGAGCTTCGGTGGCGGTCGTTGCCGAGCTCGACGTCGTCCTGGACTCCCGCGGGCAGGCTGCGGGGGACCGCGGGGCCGGCGCCGACAGCGGCCGGGCGAGGTACGCCGGCCCGGCGGCAGCCCTCGTTGACCTCCTGGCGCCGCTGCTCGCAGAGGCCGACGGCGTGCGGCTCCACCCGGCGTCGCTCGTGGTGGACCTCGGGGAACTGGCCCGGCTGGTCCTGCCGGAATTGAGGCGGCGCGGTGCCCTCCGTTCTCCCGTCCAGGACGGCACCTTCCGTGACCTGCTGGGCCTCGAACGTCCGACCAACCGCTATGCACCCGCCGCTGCCGGCACCGGAAAGTAAGGGAAAAACCATGACGCAGCACAGCCGTGCTACATCCAATGTTTTCACGCCGACAGGGAAGCTGCAGTTCGGCATTTTCTTTCAGGGCGTCAACTCGGGAACCATCTGGAAGGCCCCGGAATCCGGCTCGCAGACCGACTTCGAATCGTTCCGCCGCATCGCCCAGACCGCCGAGCGCGGGCTGTTCGCCGCGTTCTTCCTGGGTGAAGGGCTCCGCCTGCGGGAACATCTCGGCCGGCCCCACGCGCTGGACGTGGTGGGCAGGCCGGACGCCCAGACCATGCTCGCGGCGCTGGCTTCGGTCACCAACAACATCGGTCTGGTGGCCACCCAGAACACCACATACAACGATCCCGCGGATCTGGCCCACCGGCTCGCCTCGCTGGACCTGATCTCAGGCGGCCGGGCGGCGTGGAATATCGTCACCACGGACAACGCCTGGACCGGGGCGAACTTCCGGCGCGGCGGCTACCTGGACCACGCGGACCGGTACAAGCACGCCGAAGCGTTCGTGGAGACGGCAAAACGGATCTGGGACTCCTGGGAGACCCCGAACGGTCCTGCCCGCCGGGTGCTCCATGAGGGCCAGCACTACACCGTGGATGTCACCCCCCGCCTGCCGCGGAGCGCCCAGTACCGGCCGGTGCTGTTCCAGGCCGGCGACTCCCCGCAAGGCCGTGATTTCGCAGCGCGGCAGGCCGATGTGATCTTCTCCGCCCACCCCACGTTCGATGACGCCGTCGAGTTCCGCCAGGACCTCGTGGCGCGCTCGCTGGCTGCCGGCCGCGGCGCCAACGCGGTGCAGATCATGCCGGCCAGCGAATTCATCCTGGCTCCCACCGCCGAAGAGGCGGCGGAGAAGAAGGAGTGGGTCCGCAGCCTGCAGATCGGTCCGCAGCAGGCGGTGGCGTACCTGGAACAGTTCTGGGGCCGTGAGCTGTCCGACTACGATCCCGATGGCCCGCTTCCGGAGATTGATCCCGTGGTGGAGGAAACCTCTGAAACCCGGGGCAGCGGCTTCCACGGCGCGAAGGCACGGCAGTTGGCGGACCAGTGGCGGGCCGAGGCCAAGGACAAGGGGCTCTCCATCCGCCAGTTCGTCACGTCCCGCACCGCGCGCGTGGACTCCACCTTCACGGGTTCCTACGCTGCGGTGGCCGACCAGCTGGCCGAGTACGCACGCGTGGGTGCGGTGGACGGCTTCAACATCTCGCCGTGGCTCATTCCAACGGGGCTGGACGACATCGTGAACCATCTTGTGCCCGAACTGCAGGAACGCGGCGTCTACCCCACCGAATACCGGGGCACCACCCTGCGGGAGAACCTGGGGCTGGAGACGCCCGTGCGCTCCGCCGAGACGGTCCGCGCCTGATGAA
>NZ_JARHXQ010000260.1:0-2122 GCF_029222765.1 Arthrobacter sp. Cr_A7
GGCGCTGGTGGCGGCGGCGCAGGCAACCTCGGCCTGCACACCCTCCACCGCGCCGCGGGCCACCGGGCCGGCACCGACTGCCACAGCAGGGCAAGGACCCATAGCTGTCGAGCTAAACCAGTCGCGGGACCAATATGGCAAGCCTGAGGTCCAGCTGCAGCTCACCAACACGTCAGACGCTGCTGTGACGGTGAGCCAGGCCGAAGTCGTCTCTCCCTTTTTCAAAGGAGCGATCGGCTGGATGCCCGCCGGGGGTGGCATCGAACTGCCGCCCGGCCAGCCGAAAAGCCTGCCGGCGGCGCTTCCTGCTGCAACGTGCGAGGGGCACCCCTCCCCCGACGAAGAAACGGCGAAGGCCACCGTCCTCGTGACCTCACCCGGACAGTCCCGGCCCCGGCAACTGACCTTCAACGCCTCAGATCCATTCGGGGTCCTCCGGCGCAACAATGGCGAACTCTGCCTCGCCGCCGCAGTAGCCGCCGTGGCGGACATCCGCCTGGGCACACAGCTGGAGGTGGCACCGGACGCGCGCACCGCCGTCGTGCATCTTGTGCTGGCCCCGCACCCGGCACCAGGTGGGAAAAACCCGGACCAGGCGGCCCGGTCCCTGACGATACGGAGCATTGGCGGCACTCCCCTGCTGGCCGAAGCGCCCCGGAATCCCTGGCCGGAAAACCTCACCCTCACGGCGGGTGACGGCCCCCGTCAGCTCCCCTTGCATATCCGCCCCGCCCGCTGTGACCCGCATGCCATTGCGGAGGACAAGGTGGGCACTGTACTGCCCCTCCATGTCACCGTCGACGCCAAGCAGGGACCTATCCGCGTTCCCGCAGGAGCGGTGTTACGTGCGCAACTTTATGACTTTGTTACGCGCTCGTGCGCGCAGGGTTAGCAGCGGACTATCAGTCGAGGTCAGCCCGGCATCTTAGCCGACAGTCAAGACGATTGCTTAATCCGAGAGGAGGACCTCGTATGTTATCCAAATGTGACAATCAGCGGCTGGGCGGGTTATGGTCTTTCACGTGTCCCTCCCAAGCGGGACATTCCCCTCAGCATGCCGAGCCCTGCCGCTGATACGGGATTCAATCGCTTTCCTGTTGGCAGGGACGGGGGAACCAAGTTTCCGCGGCTTTTTCTAAAGCCTTGGGGTTAAGTCGATAGCGCCTCGTTCCGTTCGGGGTTGCTTTCGGCCGGGTATCTCCAACCCGAACCCGACAGCTCACCCCGCAGGCATGGGAGAGGCGATCAACCGTGTCAAAAAATTCCATCACCGCCCGTCACCGCGCGACTCCGGCCCGCTCGATCGTGCTTCAGGGTTTGGCTGTTTCCGCCAAGTCCCAGGCCCGGACGCTCGGCCGCCCGGCCCTCGCAGTTGCCGCTGCATCCGGCATCGCGTTCGGCGTCGGAGCTCCGGCCCATGCAGGCGTGACCGGCCCGGACAGCACCGAAGCCACTAACGTCCAGGCCTACTCGGCGCCCGCCGCCGCAGTTGCCGCCCCCGCAGCAGCAGCCTCCAACGTCCACACCGTTGTTTCCGGTGACACCCTGGGCGCCATCTCGGCCGCCAACGGCGTCAGCCTCAACGATGTCCTCGCGGCCAACGGGCTGGACATCTCCACCATCATCTACCCGGGCGACCAGATCACCATCCCGGGCGCCGGATACGCAGCACCCGCCGCCGCTCCGGTCCAGGCCGCATCCGCTCCCGCGAACACCGGCATGAACATCTCCTACGCCTCCACCACCCCCGCTCCGGCACCGGCCCCGGCACCGGCACCGGCTGCTCCCGTTGCCACCGGAACGGGCACCGGCGCAGCCATCCTGGCCAACGCCTACGGCCAGCTCGGCGTCCAGCAGGATTGCACCGCCATGGTGGAGAAGGCTCTCCGCGCCGTTGGCAAGTCCGTGGGCGACCTGGCCCCGGGCCAGTTCTACCAGTACGGCTCCGTGGTGGGCACCCCCGCCCCGGGTGACCTGGTGATCACCGCCGGCCACGTGGGCGTCTTCGCCGGTAACGGCCAGGTTGTCAGCGGCGGCGTTGACGGCTTCAAGACCGAGGTCCACTCCATTAGCTGGCTCAGTGGAGCTTCCTTCGTCCGCGTAGCGTAATTTCGCTCGCATA
>NZ_JARHXQ010000261.1:0-442 GCF_029222765.1 Arthrobacter sp. Cr_A7
GGCGGCAGCGCTATCGGCACCTTGGTCGAGCGCAGCACCCGCTACACAGTCCTGCTGCACCTGCCAGGTCGGCACACCGCTCAGGAAGTCGCCGACGCCATGATTACCCAGATGCGCCGGCTCCCGGACCAGCTGGTCAAAACAGTGACCTGGGACCGGGGTCTGGAGATGGTGCAGTACCCCCGCGTCCAGATGGCCCTGGACGCGGGAGTCTACTTCTGCGACCCGCACTCACCCTGGCAGCGCGGCACCAACGAGAACACCAACCGGCTGCTGCGTCACTGGTTCGAAAAAGGCACAGACCTCTCAGGCTTCACAGCCGAGGACCTCGACACCATCGCCGACAAACTCAACAACCGGCCCCGCCCAACCCTCGACCTCGAAACCCCCAAACAACGCATGCGCCAACTCATCACCGCCGCGGCATAACCTCCCACTGTTG
>NZ_JARHXQ010000262.1:0-26368 GCF_029222765.1 Arthrobacter sp. Cr_A7
GGCGGCGGAGCGCCTAGGTGAGGCGGACCTGCCGGTTCATGTCCTTGTAGAGCAGGTAGCGGAACTCGCCCGGGCCGCCGGCGTAGCAGGCCTGCGGGCAGAAGGCGCGCAGCCACATGAAGTCGCCGGCCTCCACCTCAACCCAGTCGTTGTTCAGCAGGTACATGGCCTTGCCCTCCAGGACGTACAGGCCGTGCTCCATCACGTGGGTTTCCGGGAACGGGATGACGCCGCCGGGCTGGAACGTCACGATGTTCACCTGCATGTCGTGGGCCAGGTCGCTGGAGTCCGTGAAGCGGGTGGTCTTCCAGGCGCCGTTGGTGTCCGGCATCGCCGTCGGCTCCACGTCCTTTTCATTGGTCACGAAGGACTTGGCCTCGTAGCCCTCCAGCCGTTCGTAGGCCTTGCGGATCCAGTGGAAGGACACAACGTCGTCGGAAACGTTCTCCAAGCCCCACTCCGAACCGGCAGCCAGGTAGGCGTAGCCGCCTTCCTCCAGCTGGTGCAGTTCGCCGTCGAGGGTGAGGTTGACCCTGCCGCGGGTCACGAAGACGACGCCTTCCACGCCGGCCTCGAATTCGGCCTTGGGGGCGCCACCACCCGGGCCGATCTCCACGATCAGCTGCGAGAACGTGGTGGCGAAGCCCGAGATGGGGCGGGCGATGATCCAGGAGCGGGTGTTCGAAAAGCCCGGCAGGTTGGACGTGACGATGTCCGTCATAACGCCCTTCGGGATCACCGTGTACGCCTCGGTGACGATGGCCCGCTCCGTGGTCAGGTGGGTCTGCGGCGGCAGTCCGCCGGTGGGGGAGTAGTACTTGCCCATGGAAGAGATCCTTACTTAGGAGTTGGAAGTGGTGGCGAGCCGCGGGTGCGCCAGTCCGGTGAGCTGGGGGAGTCCGACGCCGGCCAGCGCCTGCACTTCGTCCGCACCGACGGCGCCACACAGGACGCCGCGCAGCACGAACGCGGCCAGCGCCCGGGCCGTTGCAGGTTCGTCCATCACGCCGCCTGCGGTCTGCTCCACGTAGTTGCGCAGGCGTGCAGCGGCTGCCGGAAGGCCCTGCCGGTAAAAGGCGTAGGTGGCCGCGAACCTGCTGGGCAGCTGGGCGGGGTGCAGGTCCCAGCCCTGGTAGTAACCGCGTTCCAGCGACCGCCGGACCAGGCGGCCGTGCAGCTGCCAGGCGTTTTCGACGTTGTCGCCCACCGGGATGATGTTGGTGGAACCGTCCGACAGGCGGATGCCCGTGCCGGCAACTGCCAGCTGCATGACCTCCTTGGCAAAGTCGGCCACCGGGTGCTCCATGGACTGGTACTCCGCGGAGATCTGGAGCGACGCAGAGTAGTCGTAGGTGCCGTAGTGCAGGCCGCTGATCCGGCCCGGGACGGCATGCGGCAGCTGGGCCACGGGGGAGGTGCCCTCCGGTCCGAGGATCAGCTGCGGCGTTTCCACCTGGACCTCGAAGCGCAGCCGGCCCGCGGGCAGCCCGTGCACTTCCTCCAGCCGGGACACCGCGTAGTCCATGGCCTGGACCTGCGCCACGGTGGTGACCTTGGGCAGGGTCAGGACCAGCCCTTCCGGCAGTTCGCCGGCGGCGGCCAGGCCGGAGACGAAGAGGTCCAGGGTGCGCAGTCCGCGGGCCCGGGTGGCGGCCTCGAAGCATTTGAAGCGGATCCCGATGAAGGGAGGCGCAGAGCCGGCCGCGGCTGCGGCGGCCACCGCGGAGGCCGCGGCAACCGCGGCGGCGTCCTCGGCGTCGTCGCCCCTGTCCCCGAAGCCGTCCTCGAAGTCCAGCCGGAGGTCCTCGATGGGTTCGCTGGCCAGCTTGGCTTCCACGCGGGACGCCACAGCTTCTGCGAGGCCGGGCTCCTGGCCCAGCAGGGCGCCGAGCTTCCCGTAACCGCCGTGCGCGGCGACGGTGGCCTGAGCTTCCGCTGCCCAGTCGGACGCGAGCGACGGCGTGAAGCGGTCCGCGGGGACGTAGACGGTGTGGACGGGCTGGCGGGAGCCGTCGTCGCCCGGGTAGTTCCGTTCCAGCAGCCGGTCCGTCGCGGCCAGCTGCCCGTCGATCTGTGCAAGGTCCCCGGGCGACAGTGAGGGCTTGGGTGTTGCCGCCATGCCTCAGCCCACCAGTTCGTAGGCCGGCGTGGTGAGGAAGTCCGTGTAGTCGTCCGAGAGGCAGATGTCCGCGATCAGTCCGCTGGCCGGCTGGTAGTAGCGCTGGAACGCTTCGTCGCCCACCTCGGTGCGGAGCCGTTCGGTTTCCTCACCCAGGATCCGTTCCACGAGCTCCTTGGTCACGGTGTTGCCGCTGTCCGCCAGGACGGACTTGTTCCGGATCTGCTGCCATACCTGCGAGCGGGAAATCTCGGCGGTTGCCGCGTCCTCCATGAGGTTGTGGATGGCAACGGCGCCGTTCCCGGACAGCCACACGGCCGTGTAGGCAACGGCGACGTAGAGGTTCAGCCGCAGTCCGGCCTCGGTGACCTGGCCCTCGGCGGAGGTGACGTCCAGCAGCTGCTCAGCCGTGACGTTGACCTCCGGCCGCTGCCTGTCCAGCTGGTTGGGCTTGTCGCCCAGGACGGCGTCGAACACCTCGCGGCAGGTGGGGACCAGGTCCGGGTGGGCCACCCAGGATCCGTCAAACCCGTCGTTCGCTTCGCGGGTCTTGTCCGCGCGGACCTTGGCGAAGGCGGCCTCGGTGACCTCGGGGTGGCGGCGGTTGGGGATCACAGCCGCCATGCCGCCCATGGCGAAGGCGCCGCGCTTGTGGCAGGTCTTGACCAGCAGCTCGGTGTAGGCGCGCATGAACGGTGCCGTCATGGCCACCGACGCGCGGTCCGGGAGGACGAACTCCTCGCCGGCGTCCCGGAAGTACTTGATGATGCTGAAGAGGTAGTCCCAGCGGCCGGCGTTCAGGCCTGAGGCGTGGTCCCGGAGTTCGTAGAGGATCTCGTCCATTTCGAACGCGGCCGGGATGGTCTCGATCAGCACGGTGGCGCGGATGGTGCCCTGGTTCAGGCCGAGGTAGTCCTGCGCGAACACAAAGACGTCGTTCCATAGCCGTGCCTCAAGGTGGCTTTCCATCTTGGGCAGGTAGTAGTACGGTCCCTGCCCGTTGAGGACCAGCTGCTTGGCCACGTGGAAGAAGTGCAGGCCGAAGTCCACCAGGGCACCCACGGCAGGTGCGCCGTCGATGATCATGTGCTTTTCCTGCATGTGCCAGCCGCGGGGGCGGGCCACCACGACGGCGAGCGGGGCGTCCGTGCGGAGCCGGTACTCCTTGCCTTCCTCCGAGGTGTAGCTCAGCGTGCCCTGGGCTGCATCGCGGAGGTTCAGGATGGCGTCGATGACGTTGCCCCAGGTAGGCGTGCTGGCGTCCTCGAGGTCCGCCAGCCACACCTTGGCGCCGGAGTTGAGGGCGTTGATGGCCATCTTTGCCGGGGAAGCAGGGCCGGTCATTTCAACGCGGCGGTCCTGCAGGGCGGCGGGCGCCGGCGCGACCTTCCAGTCGCCGTCGCGCACGTCCTGCGTTTCCGGCAGGAAGTCCAGCTTCCCGGTCTCCGCCACGCGCTGGCGCTTGACGGCGCGGGCGGCCAGGAGCTCGGTGCGGGTGCCGGCAAACCGCGTGTGAAGCTCCTCCACGAACGCCAGCGCCTTGGGGGTGAGGATCTCCTCTGCGCGGTCGATCGGCCGGGGATCTGTGACTGTGATGGCCATTTCTGGTCCTTTCCTTTGGCTGGAAGCGGGGCGGTGAATCAGGCGCTGGCCAGGGCGGCAACGGGAACCGCGGCGGCATCCCCGGCCGGTTCGGCCGTGGCTGCCACGTTGGCGGAACGTGCGGCCGCGGCTACAGCTGCAGCAACGTCAGCCGCCACGTGGGGATCGAAGACGCTGGGGATAATGTAACTGGCATTGAGCTCGTCGTCAGCCACCCGGTTGGCAATTGCCTCGGCGGCGGCCACCAGCATGTCCGGCGTGATGTCCGAGGCTCCTGCGTCCAGCAGGCCGCGGAAGAAGCCGGGGAACGCCAGCACGTTGTTGATCTGGTTGGGGAAGTCGCTGCGGCCGGTGGCCACCACGGCGGCGTGCCGGGATGCGATGACAGGATCGATCTCCGGGGTGGGGTTGGCCATGGCAAACACGATGGCATCCTTTGCCATTGAGGCCACCTGCTCCTCGCCGATGACGTGCGGGGCGCTGACGCCGATGAACACGTCCGCACCCTTGAGTGCATCGTGCAGGGTGCCGGAGAAGCCTTCTTCGTTGGTGTTCGCGGCAATCCAGCTGCGGTGCTCGTCGTCGTACTTCTCACCGGCGTGGATGGCTCCGGAGCGGCCGGCGGCGATGATGTGCTGCGCGCCCTGGGCCTTCAGTAGCTGGATGATGGCGGAGCCGGCGGCGCCCACGCCGGAGACAACGATCCTGACCTCGGAGAGCTTCTTGCCCACCACGCGCAGGGCGTTGACCAGGGCGGCCTGGGTGACGATCGCGGTGCCGTGCTGGTCGTCGTGGAACACCGGGATGTCCAGTTCCTCGCGGAGCCGGTTCTCGATCTCGAAGCAGCGGGGCGCGGCGATGTCTTCGAGGTTGATGCCGCCGTAGACGGGGGCCATGGCCTTGGCGATCATGATGATCTCCTCGGTGTCCTGCGTGTCGAGGCAGACCGGCCAGGCATCAACGTTGGCGAACTGCTTGAACAGTGCAGCCTTGCCCTCCATGACCGGCAGGGCGGCAGCCGGGCCGATGTTGCCCAGGCCCAGGACGGCGGAGCCGTCGGTGAGGACGGCGATGGTGTTGCGCTTGACGGTGAGGTTACGGGCGGCTGCCGGGTCCTCGGCGATGGCGAGGCACACGCGGGCGACGCCGGGAGTGTAGGCACGGGACAGGTCGTCGCGGTTGCGTAGGGCTACCTTGGGGACGACTTCGAGCTTGCCGCCGAGGTGCATCAGGAAGGTGCGGTCAGAAACATGCTGGACGGTGACGCCGTCGAGCGCATTCAGGGCGTCTTTGACCCTTTCGGCGTGGGCATCGTCCGTGGTGTTGCAGGTGACGTCGACCACGAGCGTCTCGTGGTGGGACTCACTGACATCCAGGGCCGTGATCGCGGCGCCGGCAGCACCGACCGCCGCGGCCAGTTCGCTGGTGGCGCTGAAGCTCGAGGGTGCTTCCACGCGCAGGGTGATCGAATTTCCGGGGCTGGGGTTCGCCATTGAATGTCCTCCTGTTGGGCCTTGTCCGGGCGGCTTGCTCGTCCGAATGTTTTCGTATTATGGATATTATTATCTACTTTGTGGAATTACAAGCCCTCGACCGGTTTCATCGCGCCCGGCGGGGCCGTGCTGTATCTTGGGACCACTAGGGCATTTCTTTTCACCATGCGGATAAGACTTGTCGGAATCCGAGTCACAGGAGACTGGTACATGGCTGAAAAAGCCGCTGGAGGCGTGCAGTCCGTTGAGCGCGTCTTCGAACTTCTGGAACTGATCACTGATGCGGGCGGCGACGTCACCCTCAGTGAGCTGTCCTCGTCCACGGACCTGCCATTGCCCACCATCCACCGACTCCTGCGCACCCTGGTGGCACTTGGCTATATCCGCCAGTTGCCCAACCGCCGCTACGCCCTGGGTCCACGGCTGATCCGGCTGGGCGAAGGGGCCAACAAGCAGTTGGGCGCGCTGGCCCGTCCGCAGCTGAAAACCCTGGTGGACCGGCTGGGCGAAACCTCCAACATGGCGGTGCTGGACTCGGACATGGTGATCTACGTGGCCCAGGTGCCCTCCCTGCACTCCATGCGGATGTTCACCGAGGTGGGCCGCCGCGCCCATACCCACGCCACCGGCGTCGGCAAGGCAATCCTGGCCCAGCTCGACGACGACACCGTCCGCGGCATCGTCACCCGCGCAGGGATGCCCACCCCTACGGCCAAGAGCATCGGGGACGTTGAGGAACTCCTGGCCGACCTCAAGCTCATCCGCGAACGCGGGTACTCCATCGACGAGGAGGAGCAGGAGCTCGGCGTCCGGTGCTTCGCCATGGCGGTGCCGAACGCTCCCACGCCCACCGCAATCTCTGTCTCCGGCCCGGTCTCCCGGGTTGACGAACACTTTGCGGACAAAGCCGTCCCGGTCCTGCGCGAGGCCGCCCAGGCAATCTCGGACGAACTGAACCGCACCTGACCTCCCTGGCCGTAACGGCCCTGCCAACACGCTGACGACGGCGGCCCCTCCTTCCCGGAGCGGGGCGCCGTCGTCATTCCCCACCCGCACCCTAGCCTCGCAAGCTCGGCCAGGGAACCCTGCGGGCGTGGGCCCGCGCTTAGTGCTCTGCCGCCTTTTCCGCGGCCTCGACCCGGACTTCCTTGCCGTCACAGTCGATGAGCTTGCCGCCTTCAAAGCGGTCGCCGTCGGCCAGGCACTTCAGGTCCTCTTCCCGGACCACGCGCTCGGTGCCGGCCACAAAGACGGACTGGTTGTCCGAGTTGCCGGCCTTGAGGTGGTTGAACAGCAGGTTCAGGAGGATGGCCATCACGGCGGCGGAGCTGATGCCGGAGTGGAAGATGGTGCCGAACCAGGACGGGAACTGGTCGTAGAAGGCCGGTGCGGCGATGGGGATCATGCCGAACCCGATGGACGCCGCCACGATGATCAGGTTCATGTTGTTCTTGTACTCAACCTTGGACAGCGTGCGGATGCCGCTGGCGGCCACGGTTCCGAAGAGGACGACGCCGGCGCCGCCCAGGACGGGGGTAGGCACCGCTGCGACCACCCGGCCAAGCACGGGCAGCAGGCCGAGGATCACCAGGATCAGGCCGCCGGCGCTGACCACGAAGCGGCTTTTCACGCCGGTGATGGCCACGAGGCCCACGTTCTGGGCGAAGGCGCTTTGGGTGAAGGAATTGAACAGCGGGGAGATGGCGCTGGAGAGCATGTCCGCACGCAGGCCGTCGCCGATCCGCTTGGAGTCCACCTTGGTGCCAACGATCTCGCCCACGGCGATGATGTCCGCGGAGGTTTCCGTCAGCGTCACCAGGATGACGATCAGCATGGAGATGATGGCTGCGATCTCGAACACCGGCGGTCCGAAGGCGAACGGCGTGGGGAAGGCGACGATCTCGCCCTGGCCCACCTTGGAGAAGTCCGCCATGCCGAAGGCGAAGGCGATCGCGGTGCCCAGGACCATCGCGAGCAGGATGGACAGCCGGGAGATCGCGGCGCTTCCCACCTTGCTCAGGAGCAGGACGATGGCCATGGTGGCCGCGGCCAGGCCGATGTTGGCCATGCTGCCGTAGTTTTCGGCCTTGTTGTTGCCGCCCATGGCCCAGTTGGCGGCCACCGGCATCAGCGTCAGGCCGATGGTGGTGATGACCGTTCCGGTGACCACCGGCGGGAAGAACCGGATGATCTTCGAGAAGAGCGGGGTGATCAGCAGGCCGATCAGGGACGCCGCGATGACCGATCCGAACACTGCCTGGATTCCCCCGCCGCCGTGCACGATGGCGACCATGGTGGAGACGCCGGCGAAGGAGACACCCTGGACCAGGGGGAGTTGGGAGCCGAAGAAGCGGACGCCGACGGTCTGGAGGATGGTGGCGAGGCCGCCGACGAACAGGCAGGCGGCAATCAGCAAACCGATGTCCTGTGAGCTCATGCCCGCGGCTGCGCCGATGATCAGCGGCGGGGCGATGATGCCGCCGTACATGGTGAGGACGTGCTGGAAGCCGTAGGCGAAGGTGCTGGCGATGGGGAGCCGCTGGTCCTCCGGGCGTGCCTGCTGGTGCTTTTTGCCGGCGGCCGCAGCGGCCAGCTTCTTCTTGGTGTTCATGGCAGACTTTCTTGGTTCATGGCAGACGTCATCGTCTGGCTAACGTTGTCTGGCTAACAGGTGTGGCAAAAACTTTGGGGAAAGCCCGGTGGTTGAGCCCGTCGAGGGTTTCGACGGCTCAACCACCGGTGGCGGTGCGGTTTAGCAGAAGCCGGCGATGCCGGACCAGGCGGCGGGAGCCGGGGCGGCGTCGTCGCGCTGGACGGTGGCCTCGATCAGGCCGTAGGGGCGGTCGGCGGCGAAGAAGACCTCGTTCGGGTTGTCCAGGCCGAAGGGTGAGAGGTCCACCAGGAAGTGGTGCTTGTTGGGCATGGAGAACTTGATCTCGTCGATCTCGCTGTGGGCCTCAAGGACCTTGGTGCCCATGTCGAACAGGGTCTGCTGCAGGGCGTGGGAGTACTTCTCCGTGAAGCCTTCCAGCAGGAGTGCCTTGACGTCCTCGTAGCTCTTGTTGAAGTCCAGGGTGCTGAAGTCGGTTCCGGTCTTGAAGCGCCAGCGGGCGGAGACGTCCGTGGCAAGGATGCGGTCCGTGGTTTCCGGCAGGGTGGTGTAGCGGTCCTTCGGGTAACCGACGAAGCCGGACTGGGTGGACTTCAGGACCGTCAGGTCCTTGAGCCCGGAGACCAGGTGGCTGGTGGCGCCGTCGCGGACCAGGACGGCGGTGCGGACTTCCTGGCCGTTGCGGACGAAGGAGTGGTCGTGTTCGCTGCCGTGCGCCTGGATCCGGTCCCAGCTGTAGGACTCGGCTTCCCAGCGGCCGCCGGTGACCCAGTCGAAGCTGGACGTGAAGTGCTCGCCGAGGCGCAGCAGGAACGCTTCCGGGGAGCCGACGCCGTCGCGGGCGAAGGCGTAGATGGTGTTCTTCTGGGTGTCCGTTGCCACCACGTGGGCGTTGTCGCCCTCCAGGTGGGCCGCGGCGAAGTCGCCCCGCAGCTGCGAGGTCACGTTGAGGTCCTCGATCTCGTGGCGGTTGGTGTCCCGGGTGATCTTGACGACCCGGACCTCCGCCTTGCCGTACTGGTTTTCGCCGAGGATGATCTTGCTGCTCATGGTCTGTTCCCAACTTCCGGTATGTGGAACATAGGTTCCATCACTGAAATTAAGCGCGTGTTACAAGCGCGTTTCCGGTGGAGCCGACCCAACAAAAAAGAGCCGGCATCCATTGATGCCAGCTCATTACGACCCTGCCTGCTGCTCCCAGGTTACGTGACGTGCGCCACGAGTTGCCTTTCAGCGTACCCCCGCAAACCGGTGGTGTACATCACAAGTCCAAAAATCAATTTGTGACCGGACCCGTTGACGGTAAGCGAGACATCGCCCTAAGCTTTTCGTATAGCAAAACTTATTTTCCACTTCATGGAATCTTAGACCAAGCAGCGACCTCTGGAGGAGGATCAGATGTACCAGCAGGACACGAAGCCGGTTGCACCGGCGAACGCGGCGGCACCCTCGGTCCCGGAGTTCTACCTTCCCCTCGGGGGCGGCACGGACCCGGACTTCTACCTGCCTGCAGACCGGGTGCATGAGCCCAGCCGCTTCTCGCGCTGGATCCACGCCCTCCCGGGCTTCGGCCGGCGGCCATAACAGGGCGGGCGGCAGCTACCCCGGCCATTCCTTCCCGGCCCAGGGGTCGTAGTCGGCAATTAGCTCCTCCTGTGGAGGACGCTCAGCCTCGGGAACGTGCTGCAGGTTCACCCGCACCCGGTACCAGAGCGAGCTCGAGCCCCGCATCCCGTCAATGAGTACGTCCGCCGGGTGCAGGGCGGGAACCACGTCCGCATGCCGGGCCTTCCACTCCTCGAGCGCCGCCTGGGCCTCCGGCTTGGTCCTGGTGCGCGCCACTTCGATCAGCGGCATCGTGGACTGCCGGCGGCCCGAGCCGTCACCCGAGCGCGGAGCTTTCTCTGCGGGACCAAGCTCGGCTGCCAGGGCGAGGAGTCCTTTGAGTGACCCCACCGCCGCGTCGATGCCGGCGTGGGGATCACCGACGTCGGCGAACCGCTCCAGCACGGTAGTCACCGTGAATTGTTCCGGCCGAATGGCGCGGACCTCGTCCCAGGCAAGCGGCGTGGACACCCGGGCGTCCGGCAGGGACCGGACCGAGTACGCTGACGCCACGGTCCGGTCCTTCGCATTCTGGTTGAAGTCGACGAACACGCTCTCGCCGCGCTCCTCCTTCCACCACCGTGCCGTGGCGAGGCCGGGAGCCCGGTTCTCAACCTCCCGTGCGAGGGTTTCCGCCGCCAGCCGGACATCGCGGTACGACCACTCCGGGGCGATGCGCACCAGGATGTGCAGTCCCCGCGACCCGCTGGTTTTCGGCCAGCCCACCAGTCCCACGTCCTCGAGCACTTCCTGTGCCACATACGCGACATCCACGATCTGTGACCAGTCCACCCCCGGCATGGGATCGAGGTCCACCCGGAGCTCGTCAGGATGCTCAAGGTCCTCCGCGCGCACCGGGTGCGGGTTGAGGTCGAGGCAGCCGAGGTTGATGACCCACGCCAGCCCCGCCGCGTCCCGGATGACCGCCTCCTCGGCCGACGTCCCGGAGGCGTAGTGCAGCGTGGTGGTCTCGATGAACGGGGGATGGTTCTCGGGAACGCGCTTCTGGAAGAACGGCTCGGCGTCGATGCCCTTCGGGAAGCGCTTGAGCACCATCGGCCGGCCGCCCGCGCCGCGCAGTGCCCCCTCCGCGACGGCCAGGTAGTAGCGCACCAGGTCCAGCTTGGTCAGCCCGGGCCCGGGAAACACCAGCTTGTCCGGGCTGGAGATGCGAACCTCTTCACCCTCGATGTCCAGGATCTCGGCCGGCGTCTTTGACGGAGTCATGCCGCCACGCTAGCAGCGGCTGACCAGCCATAACAGTGGCTGGCATCAGCCGTTCACCAACCTGCGCGCCGCGGACGAGTGCTCGGCGATGAGGCCCGGGATATCCAGGCCCGGAATCTGCCCGTCCACCACGCGCCACTGCCCGCCGACCATCACCCGGTCCGCCCGGTCCGCTGCGCAGAGCAGCAGCGCCGCGATGGGATCATGGCTGCCGGAGAAACGCAGGTCATCCAGCCGGAACAGAGCCAAGTCAGCCTGCATCCCCGGCGCCAACTGGCCCAGTTCCGGACGGCCCAGCACGGCGGCCGAGCCCCGGGTGGCCCAGCCCAGCGCGCGCTCCACCGGAACGTCCGCCCCGTAGCGCAGCCGCTGGAGATACAGTGCCTGCCTGGCCTCGAGGATCATGTTGGAGGCATCGTTCGACGCCGAGCCGTCCACTCCCAGCCCCACCGGAACTCCCGCGTCCTCCAGTTCCAGGACGCGGGCCGTCCCGGACGCCAGCCGCATGTTGGAGGTAGGGCAATGCGCGACGGCGGTCCCCGCCGCGCCGAGGCGGGTGATCTCCGCGTCGCTGAAGTGGATGCCGTGGCCCAGCCAGGTGCGGTCCGTCAGCCAGCCGACGCTGTCCAGGTAGTCAACGGTCCGCAGTCCGAACATCTCACGGCAGAAGTCCTCCTCATCCAGGGTTTCGGCGAGGTGGGTGTGGAGGCGGGCATCCAGCCGCTCCGCCAGGGCAGCGCTTTCGGCCATGATTTCCTTCGTCACCGAAAACGGCGAGCAGGGGGCCAGGGCAATCTGGATCACCGCATCCCGGCCGCGCTCGTGGTACCGGCCCACCAGCCGTTCGCTGTCGGCCAGCACCACGTCAGGAGCCTGCACCGTCGACTGTGGCGGCAGGCCGCCGTCGTCCGTTCCCAAGGTCATGGACCCACGGGTGAGGGTGGCGCGCATGCCGAGCCGGCGCACGACGCCGACCTCCACGTCGATGGCATCCTCCAGTCCTGCGGGGAACAGGTAGTGGTGGTCCGCGGCCGTGGTGCAGCCCGAGAGCAGCAGTTCGGCCAGGGCGACCGTGGCTGCCAGCTCCAGGTCGCGTGGCTTGAGCCGGGCCCACACGGGATACAGGTTCTGCAGCCATGGGAACAGCGGGGCGTTTGCCACCGGACCCCAGGCGCGGGTGAGGGTCTGGTAAAAGTGGTGGTGGGTGTTGATCAGGCCCGGCAGCAGCACGTGGTTGCCGGCCTCGAACGTCTGCTGGCAGGGGGCCGAGGGCTGTTGCCCCGCGGCAAGCACCTCGACGATGACGCCGCCGCTGACCACCAGTCCGCCCGAAGCGTCCAAGGAGTTTGCGGTGAAGGCCGCCTGTGGATTCCGGATCCAGAGGCGGAGAGCGGCGGCAGGAGCGGGAAGGTTGGTCATGAAGTGTCCTTGTCTGAGCGCAGGTGCGGTAATTCCAGCTCAGTGAGGCCCTGTCTGCTGATCCAGGTACCGGCGGCTGCGGGCAGCGGCGGGTGCCATCAGAGTAGGGAACAAGCCTGACCTGCGTCAACGCCCGCGCAATGTGACCGCCTCCGGCCTGCCCAGTGAAGAACGCGAAACATGAATTTCACATCGCGAAATTAAGTTTTCAAAAAACTATGGCGCGGACCACAATCCGGTGCTAATCTCGATTCTGCCAAAGGCGGGCACCCGGACCCCGGGAAGCTATCTACCAGGCGCAACTTAACCTTCACAGCACATGCTGAAGCCTGGTAACCGTCGCACCTGGTTCTACTGGTCCTGCAAGCGGCAACAGGCTTCCCGGCAATAAGGAAGTCGCATCATGAGTACCACCGTCACGGCCGAGGAATTTTTGGCCAGATCCATCCGGCTGGCAACGGCCAACGTCCTGAACAGCGGCGGCCCCTTCGGCGCCATGATCGTCACCGCGGACGGCAAAACGTTCGACGGCGTCAACCGCGTCACTGCGGACAACGACCCCACGGCCCACGCCGAAGTCACCGCAATCCGCACCGCCTGCCGCGAACTCGGCACCTTCGACCTCAGCGGCGCCGTCCTCTACACCAGCTGCGAACCATGCCCCATGTGCCTGGCCTCCGCGCTCTGGGCCCGCGTTGAACGGGTGGTCTTCGCGGCCGACCGCCACGACGCCGCCTCCGTCGGTTTCGACGACGCAGTCTTCTACGACTACTTCAACAACCAGGACAGGGACTCCCTGATGCCGGTATCCAAGCTGGAGCTGGGCGATCCCCAGGCGCCGGCCCCGCTGGAGCCGTTCAACACCTGGAACACGCTCGAATCCAGGATCGACTACTAGGCCCGGCGGCTCACCATGACCATCCTGGATTCCTCCCACGACGAGCATTCGGCTCCATCCCCCCGCACCCCCCAGCCGGCATCAGGCACCCCCAGGCCGCCGGCGTCGAACTCCATCCTTGACCGCTTCTTCCACATCACCCAGCGCGGCTCAACGCTGGCCCGTGAATTCCGCGGCGGCCTGGTCACCTTCTTCACTATGGCGTACATCGTCATCCTGAACCCCCTCATCCTCGGCGGGTTCAGCGCGGACAACGCCCCCACCGACGTTGCCGGGGGCTGGCTCTCCGCCGCACAGGTGGGCGCCGTCACGGGCCTCACCGCCGGCGTCATGACCATCCTCTTCGGCCTCGTGGCCAACCTGCCGTTCGGCCTCGCCGCCGGCCTCGGCATCAACTCCTTCCTGGCCGTCTCGGTGATCCAGGAAGTCACCTGGGCCGAGGCCATGGGCCTGGTGGTGATCAACGGCATCCTGATCGTGCTGTTCGGCGTCACCGGTGCCCGGACCGCCATCTTCCGGGCCGTGCCCAAGGAACTGAAGGCGGCCATCACCGTGGGCATCGGCCTGTTCATCGCCTTCATCGGCTTCGTGGACTCCGGCTTCGTCCGGGCCACGGCGGGCGGGCCTCCGGTCCAGCTGGGCGACGGCGGCTCCATCACCTCCGTGCCCACCCTGGTGTTCGTCGTCGGCCTCCTTGCCATGGGCATCCTGGTGGCACGCAAGGTCCAGGGCGGCCTGCTGATCGGCATCGTGGGCACCACCGTGCTCGCCGCCGTCGTGGAAGCCATCTTTAAGATCGGCCCGGCCAGCGCCACCAACCCCGGCGGCTGGCACCTGAACACCCCGGTCCTTTCCGGACAGCTCGTCTCGGCGCCGGACCTGGCACTCGTTGGCCAGTTCGACCTCTTCGGTTCGTTCGCCAGGATCGGCGGACTGGCCGCCACCATGCTGGTCTTCACGCTCGTGTTCACCAACTTCTTCGACGCCATGGGCACCATGACCGGCCTCGCCAAGAGCGCCGGCGTGGCCCACAAGGACGGCACGTTCCCGCGGCTCAAGTCCGCCTTCATCGTGGAAGGCATCGGCGCCGTGGCCGGCGGAGCCACCTCCGGCTCCTCCAACACCGTGTACATCGACTCCGCGGCCGGGATCGGCGAAGGAGCCCGCACCGGCCTGGCCTCCGTGGTCACCGGCGTGCTGTTCCTGGGCTCGATGTTCCTCACCCCGCTCACCAGCGTGGTTCCGCTCGAGGTCGCCGCCGCGGCACTGGTGGTGGTGGGCGCCATGATGATGGCGCAGATCCGCGAGATCAAGTTCAGCAAGTTCAGCGTGGCCCTGCCGGCGTTCCTCACCATCGTGACCATGCCGCTGAGCTACTCGATCGCCAACGGCATCGGTGTGGGCTTCGTCAGCTGGGCCATCATCGGGGCCGCATCCGGTAAAGCCAAGAAGATCCATCCGCTGATGTGGGTGGTCAGCGCCGGCTTCCTGGTGTACTTCGCCCGCGGACCCATCAACCTGTTGCTCGGGGCCTGACACACCATCCCCAAGCTGTTCGCGCCCGGACATCCGCCCCCACCCGGGGCGGGTGTCCGGAGCGGCAGTGCTTCCCGGGCAACACGCGTATCCACGCCCTGCTTTCCGAACCTCCCGATAGGAACGACAATGGACACCACCGCCGCGCGGAAGAAGGAGTGCCGCCATGCTTGACCTGATCCCTTCGCTCCACTCCTGGGCGCAGCGAGATGCGGCCGGACAGTTCGCGGTTGCCACCATCGTGGGTGCCACCGGTTCAGTGCCGCGGCCGGTGGGCACGTCCATGATCATCACCGCATCAGGCTCCGTACTCGGCAGCCTCTCCGGCGGCTGCGTGGAAGGCGCCGTGGTGGCGCTCGCGCTGGAGGCAATGGACGACGGCGGGACCCGCCGGAAGACCTTCGGTTTCAGTTCCGCAGACGCTTTCGCCGCCGGGCTCACCTGCGGGGGAGAGCTGGACATCCATATTGAACCGGTGCCCGCGGCTGTTGCCCCTGAAAACGCGCCGCACCCGCTCCGGACCGCGCTGCGGCAACTCGCGGACGCGGGCTCTGGCCAGCCCGTGGCGCTGGTACGCCGCGTGGGCACCCTGGGAGGCGCCGCCGTCGTACTCCATGACCCGGCAAACTTCCGTGCGGCAGCGTCGCCGGAACTGGCCGGACTTCTTGAGGGAGAGTCCCTCCTTCAGGTGGAAGCCCTGGTCCGCAACGGCGGCGCCGGGGTGGTCCGGCTGGCCGGAGCCGGCGGCTGCCTGCCGGACCGCCTGCAAGGTGACCGGCCCCAGCAATCCGGCGGGCCCGTCATCCTGGTGGAATCCCGGCTCGCCCCGCCGCGGATGCTGGTGTTCGGCGCCAACGATTTCGGCGCCGCCCTGGTCCCTGCGGCGAAACTGCTGGGCTACCACGTGACCCTGGTGGACGCGCGGCCAGCGTTCGCGTCGCAGCCGCGCTTCGCCGCCGCTGACCAGGTGGTGACGGACTGGCCGCACCGCTACCTGGCAGCCGAATCAGGCGCTGGACGCCTGGACAGCCGCACCGTGGCGGCTGTCCTCAGCCACGACCCCAAATTCGACCTTCCGCTGCTGGAAGCCGCACTCGCCCTGGACCTCGCCTACGTCGGCGCGATGGGGTCCCGCCGGAGCCACCTCCAGCGGGTGGACGACCTCCTGGCAGCCGGCGTCGCGCCCGGGCGGATCGCCCAGCTGCATTCACCCATCGGCCTGGACCTGGGCGCCGTCACTCCTGCCGAAGTGGCTGTCTCCATCACGGCGGAGCTGATCGCGTCGCGAAGCCGCGCCGCGAGCTGCACTCCGCTCCGCGAGGCGTCCGGCCCCATCCATCAACACCCCGCGCAGCAGCCGCCGCATCAGGCACCCCGGCAGCCCGCGCCAACCAAACTTCCCCAGGAGATCGCATGGACATGAACACCATCGAGGCGGTGGTGCCCACCACCGACCCCGCACAATGGCGCGACGGCGACGCCTGGCTGGCCGGCGGAACGGTCCTCTTCTCCTACGGAAGCTACGCCTTTGGCCCGCAACCGCTCAAACGCCTCCTGGACCTCGGCGCCGCAGGCTGGGAGCCGGTCACCGTCACCGATGACGGCATCGAGCTCGCGGCCACCTGCACCATCTCCCAGCTGTACAGCCTCCCCGCTTCCCCGGATGTGTCCGGCCGGGGCTGGCCGGGCCTGGACCTGGTCCGCCCGTGCTGCGATTCCTTTGTGGCGTCCTTCAAGGTGTGGAACATGTCCACCGTCGGCGGCAACCTCTGCACCTCGCTGCCCGCCGGGCCGGTCATCTCACTCTGCGCTGGCCTCGACGGCGTCGCGACCATCCTGGGCCCGGGCGGCACCAGCCGCACCGTTCCGGTGGTCGACTTCATCACCGGTGACGCCGCCAACTCACTGGCACCCGGCGAGCTGCTCCGCAGCGTCCACCTCCCGGCGTCGGCCTTTGCCTCCCGGGTGGCGTTCCGCCGCCTCTCGCTGAGCAACCTGGGCAGGTCCGGGGTGCTGCTGATCGGAAGGCTCGACGGCGGCCCTTCGTTGGTCCTCACCGTCACCGCCGCCACCAGACGGCCCGTCCAGCTGCGCTTCAGCGTGCTTCCGGACGCCGACGAACTTGTGGCGGCGCTTGACGACAGCATCCCGGACGACCTGTACCACGACGACATCCACGGCCTGCCCGCCTGGCGGCGGGACATGACCTACCGGCTCGCGGAGGAGATCCGCGCGGAACTTGCCGCCCCGGAGGGGGCGCCCGGGCTCCCGGTATCCGGCGACTTCTGGCCGCCCCGGTCCGCGGCAGCAAGCCAGCCGCCGGGACACACCACACGTTCGAAAGGGGCCTGAACATGGCCATCGAGATCAACGGAAATCCTGCTGACGCCGCGCCCCGGCCAGGCCAGTGCCTGCGGACCTTCCTCCGCGAGCAAGGCAACCTTGGCGTTAAGAAGGGCTGCGACGGCGGCGACTGCGGCGCCTGCACGGTCCACGTGGACGGCACGCCGGTACACAGCTGCATCTACCCCGCCGTGCGGGCCGAAGGACACGCGGTCACCACCATCGAGGGCCTGGCGGCCACCTCCGGCAGCGGTGACGAGCTTCACCCCGTGCAGCAGCAGTTCATGGAACGGCAGGGCTTCCAATGCGGCTTCTGCACCGCGGGCATGCTCATGACGGCCGCCACGTTCGACGACGAACAAAAAGACAACCTGCCGCGGAACCTCAAGGGCAACCTCTGCCGCTGCACGGGCTACCGTGCCATCGCCGATGCCGTCTGCGGGCACGCCGGCCACCCGGACCCGCAGGGGCCGGGCTCGGGCATCGCCGGGGAAAGCCAGCCGGATCCCGAACCCGGGCAGCTGGGCGACGATGTCCCGGCCCCTGCCAGCCGGGCCGTGGTCACCGGCACCGCCCGCTACACGCTGGATATTCCGCAGGAGCAGCAGCAGGGCCTGCTGCACCTGAAGATCCTGCGCTCGCCGCACGCTTCCGCCCGCATCCTCTCCATCAGTACCGAGGCCGCTCTGAAGGTGCCCGGCGTGGTGGCCGTCTTCACCCACGAGGACGCCCCTGCGCAGCTGTTCTCCACTGCCCAGCATGAGCTTTTCACCGATGATCCGGACGATACCCGCGTACTGGATGACGTGGTGAGGTTCATCGGGCAGCGGGTTGCCGCCGTCGTGGCCGAATCGGTGGGCGCCGCCGAAGCCGCCGTCCGTGCACTGGAGGTGGAGTACCAGGAGCTGCCCGCCGTTTTCACGCCGCAGGACGCCCTGCTGCCCGGCGCGCCGCTGGTTCACGCCGGCAAGGACGGCACCGCCTCGCGGATCTCGCGGCCGGACCGGAACGTGGTGGCCGAGCTCCATTCGGAACTGGGCAGCGTGGCCGAAGGCTTCGCTGCTGCTGACTTCATCCACGAACAGACGTACCGCACCCAGCGCGTCCAGCATGTCGCCCTGGAAACGCACGCGGCCATCGCGTCGGTGGACGGCGATGGCCGGCTCCAAGTCCGCACGTCCAGCCAGGTCCCCTTCCTGGTCCGCCGCACGCTGTGCCGGGTGTTCGGGCTGGAGGAAGACCAGGTACATGTGGTTGCCGGCCGGGTGGGCGGGGGATTCGGCGGCAAGCAGGAGGTCCTCACCGAGGACCTGGTGGCGCTCGCGGCCCTGAAGCTGCAGCGTCCGGTCCAGCTGGAGCTCACCCGGACCGAACAGTTCACCGCCACCACCACCCGCCATCCCTTCACCATCAAGCTTCGCGCCGGCGCCAGCGCCGACGGGCGCCTCACCGCGCTGGAGCTGGACGTCCTGACCAACACGGGTGCGTACGGCAACCACGGCCCGGGCGTGATGTTCCACGGCTGCGGCGAATCGCTGGCTGTGTACAAGTGTGCGAACAAAAAGGTGGACGCCCATGCGATGTACACCAACACCGTTCCGGCGGGGGCGTTCCGAGGGTACGGGCTGAGCCAGATGATCTTCGCCATCGAATCGGCCATGGACGAGCTTGCCGTGGGGATCGGCATGGACCCGCTGGAGTTCCGCCGCCGGAACATGGTCCGCGAAGGGGACAGCATGCTGTCCACGCAGCCGCAGCCCGAGGAGGATGTCCACTACGGCAGCTATGGGCTGGACCAGTGCCTGGACCTGGTCCGCGATGCGCTGGACCGGGGACGGGAACGCTACCGGGATGCCGGGCTGGACGAACTGGGGCCGGACTGGCTGACGGGCGAAGGTGCGGCGCTGTCCATGATCGACACCGTGCCGCCGCGCGGCCACTTCGCCCATTCGAAGCTCCGGCTCCTGCCGGACGGAACGTACCAGGCCGACGTCGGGACCGCCGAATTCGGCAACGGCACCACCACGGTCCATGCCCAGCTCGCGGCCACTGCCCTGTCCACGGACGCCTCGCGCGTTGTGGTGCGGCAGTCGGACACGGACCTGATCGAGCACGATACCGGGGCGTTCGGTTCGGCCGGCACCGTGGTGGCTGGAAAGGCCACCCTGGCGGCGGCCGAGGAGCTGGCCGTCCGCATCCGGGCCTTCGCAGCAGGTATCCGGCAGACCCAGGCTGCGGCCTGCGTCCTCGACGGCGACAACGTGGTTGTGGACGGAACGCCCGTGCCGCTTGCGGAACTGGCGCAGGCGGCCGCGGATGCCGGCGTCGAACTCGCTGCTGAAGGACGCTGGGGCGGCACGCCCCGCTCGGTCGCGTTCAACGTCCATGGCTTCCGGGTGGCCGTGAACCGCGGCACGGGGGAGCTGAAAATCCTGCAGAGCGTGCAGGCAGCCGACGCCGGCGTGGTGGTCAACCCGCGCCAGTGCCGGGGCCAGATCGAAGGCGGCATCGCCCAGGCGATCGGTGCCGCGCTGTACGAGGAAGTGGTGGTGAACGACGCCGGGAAGGTCACCACGGACATCCTGCGGCAGTACCACATCCCCACCTTCGCGGACGTCCCCCGCAGCGAGGTGTACTTTGCGGACACCAACGACGCGATGGGTCCGCTGGGCGCCAAATCGATGAGTGAAAGCCCCTTCAATCCCGTGGCGCCGGCCCTGGCGAACGCCATCCGAAATGCCACCGGGGTGCGTTTTTCTTCGCTGCCGATCGCCCGCGACAAGATCTACCTGGGACTCAAGGAAGCAGGGCTGGCGCCCAAGCTGGAGCATCTCCTGTCCTAGCCCAACGCGGGGTCACAAAATGCCCCATTAGGCGCGTTCAGCGGGCCTAAGCTGACCCCGCGTTGCATCGTTGCATATAGTCGGGGGATGGAACAGCGGATTTTAGGCAAGACCGGACGGAATGTGTCCGTCGTTGGACTGGGAACCTGGCAGCTCGGCGCTGACTGGGGCCACGTCGACCCTGCCCAGGCGCAGGCAATCCTGGCGGCCTCCGTGGAAGCGGGCGTCAACTTCTTTGATACGGCCGACGTCTACGGGGACGGCAAGAGCGAGCAGGCCATCGGGAAGTTCCTGGCGGACAACCCGGGGCTGGACATCACCGTGGCCACCAAGATGGGCCGCCGGATGGACCAGCTGCCGGAAAACTACACGCTGGCCAACTTCCGCCAGTGGGTGGACCGCTCGCGGAAGAACCTGGGAACGGACACCCTGGACCTGGTCCAGCTGCACTGCCCGCCCACCCCCGTGTACAGCAACGCAGAAGTTTACGACGCCCTGGACACCCTGGTGGCCGAGGGTGCCATCCGCAACTACGGCGTCAGCGTGGAACGCACAGACGAAGCCCTCGAAGCGATCAGCCATGAAGGCACCGCCTCGGTCCAGATCATCCTGAACGCCTTCCGGCTCAAGCCGCTCGACGAAGTGCTTCCTGCCGCCAAGGCAGCCGGCGTGGGCATCATCGCGCGGGTACCGCTCGCCTCCGGCCTGCTGACCGGGAAGTACTCCAAGGAAACGTCCTTCGCCGAGAACGACCACCGGAACTACAACCGCAACGGCGAGTCCTTCGACGTGGGTGAGACGTTCTCCGGTGTGGACTACGAGCTGGGCCTGAAGGCCGTAGCGGAGTTCGAGCAGCTGGTCCCCTCCGGCGCAACCACCGCGCAGGCCGCCATCGCATGGATTGCCGCGCAGGACGGCGTCACCACCGTGATTCCGGGCGCCCGCAACGTGGAGCAGGCTGCGGCGAACGCTGCCGCCGCGGCCGTCACCGTTAATGAGGAATTCGACGGCGGCGTCCGCTGGATCTACGACCACTACTTCCGCGAAGTTATCCACCCCCGCTGGTAGCGTTCGCCGCCTGCCCCATGCCTCGCTCCGCTCGCCACGGGGACCCCGGGCGGCTCTCTTACGCACTCAGCTTAAGAGGACGTCGGTGACTGCCTCCGTCCACGACTTTGTGGAGCGGCTCGCGGCGGCGGAAACCGGGCCTGCGTGCACCAACTTCTTCGACTACAGCGTCCCCGCAAATGCCCGGCGCCGGGACAACCTGTCGATCTACCTCGAAGAGATGCTGGGCCGCGCGCCGAAGGTGCTGCTGGTGGGGGAGGCTCCCGGTTTCCGGGGGATGCGCATCACCGGGGTTCCTTTCACCAACCGCAGCATCCTTGAGGGGCCCGCCAACGGCTTCGGGCTGTTCGGGCCAGGGAAGGGCTATGTCCTGCCGCCCGACGCCGCTGGTGTGCCTGCCGAACCGACCGCAACGGTGATGTGGCAGGTCCTGGCCGAGCTGGAGTTCCTGCCCCTCCTGTGGAGTGCCTTCCCCTGGCATCCGCACCTGCCCGGGCAGTCCCTGTCCAACCGGACTCCGACGCCGGCGGAAGCAGCCCTCGGGGCGCCTTTCCGGCAGGCACTGGTGGACTTGTTCGAGATCCAAAGCGTGGTGGCCGTGGGCAACGTGGCTCATCAAAGCCTGCAGAGGAGCGGACTCGAGGTGCCCAAGGTGAGGCATCCTTCCCATGGCGGACGCTCGGGTTTCAAGCGGGGTCTGGAACAGCTTCTGAGCGCCGGGATGCAGGCCTGAAGCGAGTGAACCAGTCGTAGTGGGCCACCATGGTGAGTGTGGATGCAGAACAGCTTTTTCCCGGCGCCCTTAGGGAGATCTATGATGCTCTTTCCGCCCGGGTGCTCGGGCTGGGTGACGAAATCGTAGAACAGTTCTCGAAGACCCAGGTGAGTTACGGTGCGGCCCGGAAGTTCGTGTGGCTCACCCCGGTCACGAAGACCAAAGCGCTTCTGACCATGGACATGTGGGATGAGCACCACGGTTCGTTCCTCCGCAGTGTTATCCGATTTCGTCACGACAAGTACACACACCAGATCGACGTGCGCACGGCAGCCGACATCGAGACTGTGGCCGCACTCGGCTGGTTCGAGGAATCAGCCGCTTGGGGCCGGAAGCACCGGTGATCGAACAACTGGCAGTGGACTCCCACGGCTGGTGACGACGAACCCTGGCGCAGAGGGAATTTGAACTAAAGTCAGCTCGCATTGTCAGACCCCCCTGTCATAGTTTGAGTATGGCGGGCAGGGCGGCATTGGAAGCGTTGGAGGTCCTTGAGGCGTCTCTTGCTGAGCTGGGTGCTGTGCTGCGTGGGACTGGTGAGGGTTTTGATCCGTTGCGGGAGCAGGCTGATCGGAGCCTGGACGGGCTCGCCGGGGTCGCCCGGCTTGAGGCCGGGACAGCTGCGTTGAAGGTGCATCTGGCTGCGGGGTATGCAGAGGCTGCCAAGGCTGTGGCGTCACGGGCCATGGTGCCGTGCGGGGCGATGGCGCAGGAAGCGTCGATGGTCGCCGAAGTCGCCGGTGTGCTCACCATTGGTGCGAGGGCTGCCGGTGTGCTGCTGAACGAGTCGCAGGTGCTGGCCAATGTTTTGCCGTTGACCCTGGCGGGGTTGCAGGACGGTAGCTTGTCGTGGGCGCATGCGAAGGCGATGGTGGAGGAAACCGCCACCCTGGATCGGGCCGGGGCCGCGGCGTTGGAGGCGCATTTCCTGGGCCCGGACGCACCTATTCCGGCTACCGCGCCCGCGCCGGGTGAGTTGGTGCCGCACCGGTTCCGGCACAAGGCCCGGATCTGGCGGGAACGCCACCACCCCGAATCCCTTGAAAAGCGCCATGCCAGGAGTGTCGCGGAGCGGCGGGTGGAGCACCGTCCGGACATGGACGGGATGGCCTGGTTCCACGCCTACCTCCCGGCGGACACCGCGTCGGCGATGTGGAACCGTACCACCGCCCTGGCCCGGGGACTGCAGGGCCCGGACGAACCCCGGACCCTGCCCCAGCTCTGCGCCGACATCTTCGCCGACGCCGTCCTCAGCAACGGACAGGACGGGCAGAGCGGGCAGGATTCCGGCGGTACGGTTGCGGAGGTCCGCACTCCGCACGCGGAGGTCCTGGTTACGGTGCCCGTGTTCTCGCTCATGGGTCTGACGGATGAACCGGCGATGCTCGACGGCTACGGCCCCATCCCGGCGTCGATGGCCCGGAAACTGGTCGCGGACGGGGCTGGCTCGTTTTACCGGGTGCTGGTGGATCCGCGGGACGGGGCGCCGCTGGAAATCGGGCGCACCAGCTACCGGGTTACGAAGGCCATCCGCCGGTGGCTGCGGATGCGGGACGGGAAGTGCCCCTTCCCGGGCTGTTCCAACAACTCCCTGGACAACGAAGCAGACCATTTGTTGGCGTGGCATCACGGCGGGACCACCGGGATCAGCAACCTGGGCCAGCCCTGCCGCAAACACCACCGCCTCAGGCACACCAGCGGCTGGACACCCACCCCGGCCACGAAACACGAACCACCCGGCTGGATCTCACCCTCAGGCCGAAGATACAAAAGCGAACATCAGGACTGGGAACCACCCCAATGGCCGGAGACCCTTCAGGATGCCGTTGGCGGCCAGGTTGACGTGTTCCACCTTGGGCCGTCCCCGGGAGAAGTCGTCCTGGACCGGTTCCTGCATTCCCGCGGCTGACCACACCTTCACGTGCCGTGGGGAATGCTGGCCCTTATCCAGCGGTCTCCTAGCTGAGAAGCCCCAACTGGTCCGGAGTGTCTATGTCCTCGCCGGTGGACTGGTCGCTGCAATCCACCTCATCCACCAGGTCCGGGTGCGCCCGCAGAAAGCCGCGTGCCCCGGCGTCGCCCGTCACGGTCGCGATGACCGATTGCCGCAGGGAAGCGTCGATGAGCAGCGGATGGCCGCGGAGTAGCCTGTTCTGTTGCTCGCTTTCCTGCCCCGCCCGATGTCCAGCCGGCATGCCGCCGTCGGACGTATCACTGCGGCGGTAGGCGGCAGCGGTGATCCGGCCGGGACGGTGGTGTGCCAGCAGGCGCCCGACTGTTGCCCGGGTCAGCCCTGGCTGGTCCACAAGGGCTATCAGCAAGTGGTCTGCCGGGTCCGCCGTCTGCTCGCCCAGCAGGAAAGAGCTGCCCATTCCCGAACGCCAAGCAGGGTTGATGGCCACCCGGTAACGGTCCAGGTCGGCGATCGTGGCGACCTCGGGCGCCCCCGCACCGAGCACCACCACTACCTCGCGGCAGCCGCCGTCGAGCAGGCTCCCGGCGATCACTTCCACCAGCGGCCGCCCGCGGTATGGCAGCAACGCTTTGGGGCCCATTCCCAAGCGGGTACCGGCCCCGGCCGCCAGGACTATGCCCGTCGCCCTGCGGCCAGCCGTGCTGTCCGCGCCCTGATTGCCCATAGCTGCACCCTAAATGAAAATGGCAGCCGGGGCGGTCTCCCCCCGGAAACCGTCCCGACTGCCTGTCTGTCGGGCAGGGAATCAGGCGTCCCCGCCCGCCCCGCCTGTGATTCCGGCGTTGACGTCCAGGAGCTTGTAGCGGTCCATGGCGTACTGCGGTGCGCCCTCCTCCACATCGCCCCTCGCGGCGAGCAGCTGCAGGGTCTTCACCACGATGGAGTGGGTGTCGTTCTTGAAGAAGCGTCGGGCTGCTGCGCGGGTGTCGGAGAAGCCGAAGCCGTCTGCGCCGAGCGAGGCGAACTGGTGCGGGAGGAACTGGCGGATCTGGTCCGGGACTGCCTTCATATAGTCCGAGACCGCCACTACCGGGCCCTGTGCGTGTGCCAACTGCTGGGTTACGAAGGGTACGCGTGCGGCGTCGCCGGGGTTCAGGAACGCTTCCTCTTCGGCGGCGAGGCCGTCGCGGCGCAGTTCGTTCCAGGAGGTGACGGACCAGACGTCGGCGGAGACGGACCAGTCTTCGGCCAGGATCCGCTGGGCTTCCAGCGCCCACGGTACCGACACGCCGGACGCCAGGATCTGGCTTTTTGGTCCTGCAACGTCCGACGCCGACACCCGGTGAATGCCCTTGATGACGCCCTCGACGTCCAGTTCCTCCGGTTCGGCGGGCTGGGTGATGGGCTCGTTGTACACCGTGAGGTAGTACATGAGGTTCCGGTCTTCCGAGTCCGGCCCGTACATGCGTTCCAGGCCGTTGCGGATGATGTGGCCCATTTCGTAGCCGTAGGCGGGGTCGTAGGTGACCACTGCCGGGTTGGTTGAGGCCAGCAGCGGGGAGTGGCCGTCGGCGTGCTGGAGGCCTTCGCCGGTGAGGGTGGTCCGGCCGGCGGTGGCGCCGATGATGAAGCCGCGGGTCATCTGGTCCGCTGCTGCCCAGAAGGCGTCGCCGGTGCGCTGGAAGCCGAACATGGAGTAGAACACGTAGACCGGGACCAGGGGTACGCCGTGGGTGGCGTAGGCGGTGCCGGCGGCGGTGAACGCTGCCACGGCGCCGGCTTCGTTGATGCCGGGGTGGATCAGCTGGCCCTGGGCGGATTCCTTGTAGGCCAGGACCAGGTCCCGGTCCACGGACAGGTAGTTCTGTCCGCCGGGGTTGTAGATCTTTGCGGTGGGGAAGAAGGCGTCCATCCCGAAGGTGCGGGATTCATCCGGCACGATGGGCACAATCCGGTGCCCGAACTTCTTGTCCCGGAGCAAATCCTTGAGCAGGCGGACGAACGCCATGGTGGTGGCGGCCTGCTGCTTTCCGGAGCCGCGCTTGGCGACCTCAAAAGTCTTGGCCTCAGGCAACTCGACCGCCTGATGGTTTGGCCGGCGTTCCGGGACCGCGCCACCCAGCGCCCTTCGCCGCTCCAGGAGATAGGCGATCTCGGGGGCGTCCTCGCCGGGGTGGTAGTACGGCGGAGTGTAGGGGTCATCTTCCAGCTGGGCATCGGAAATGGGGATGCGCAAATAATCCCGGAACTCCTTCAAATCCTGGAGGGTCAGCTTTTTCATTTGGTGGGTGGCGTTGCGGCCTTCGAAGTGGGGTCCGAGTCCGTAGCCCTTGACGGTTTTGGCGAGGATGACGGTGGGTTTGCCCTTGAATTCGGTGGCTGCCTTGTATGCGGCGTAGACCTTGCGGTAGTCGTGGCCGCCGCGTTTGAGGTTCCAGATCTGGTCATCGGTGAGGTCCGCGACGAGGTCTTTGGTGCGGGGGTCCTTGCCGAAGAAGTGTTCGCGGACGAACCCGCCGGATTCGGCCTTGTAGGTCTGGTAGTCCCCGTCGGGGGTTTCGTTCATGATTTTCACCAGCGACCCGTCGGTGTCGCGGGTGAGCAGGTCATCCCATTCCCGGCCCCAGACGACCTTGATCACGTTCCAGCCCGCGCCGCGGAAGAACGCTTCGAGTTCCTGCATGATCTTGCCGTTGCCGCGCACCGGCCCGTCCAGGCGCTGGAGGTTGCAGTTGATCACGAAGTTCAGGTTGTCCAGGTTCTCGTTCGCGGCGAGCTGGAGCAGGCCGCGGGATTCGGGCTCGTCCATTTCGCCGTCACCCAGGAACGCCCAGACCTGCTGGTCGGAGGTGTCTTTCAGGCCCCGGTTGTGCAGGTACCGGTTGGACTGGGCCTGGTAGATCGCGTTCATCGG
>NZ_JARHXQ010000263.1:0-23559 GCF_029222765.1 Arthrobacter sp. Cr_A7
GGCGGGGAGACTCAGCGGGGCCGCGTCCCCTTTCCCTCCCCGCCCAGCTGCTGGGTAATCCGGTGGGCCTCCGCCATCAGGAGGCCGCCCAGTTCTTCCTGGCGGTCGGGCCGGAAGCGCGGCTCAATGCCGGTCAGGGACAGCGCCCATGCGGGCCGGCCGGACGGGTCGAACACCGCAGCGCCCATGCCCCAGCTTCCCTCCAGCACCAGCCCGGGATTCACCGAGTAGCCGTGCAGGCGTGTCCGCGCGAGGTTTTCACGGACCAGCTCGCGCGGGTGGCCGGCAGCGAAGGCTCCGGCGTGGCCCGTCCACCCGTCCAGCAGCTCCTCCTGCTCAGCCTCCGGCAGGAAAGCCATGATGGCGGTTCCGGCGGAGGCGACGCCCAGGGGGAACCGGACCCCCTCGTGCAGCACGAAGGAACGGACCGGGAAGCTTCCCTCCTCCCGCAGCAGGCACACCGTTTCCGCGCCGCGGCGGATCGAGAAGAAGGCGCTCTCACCGGTGGCTTCGGCCAGCCGGCGAAGGCTGGGGCGGGCGATGTCCTCCAGGGGAAACCGCGCGGACGCAACGGAACCCATCAGGAGGATTTCCGGTCCCAGCACCCAGTTGCCGCTCGCCGGGTCATGGTCCAACAGCCCTTCCGATGCCAGGGAGGACAGCAGCCGGTGGACGGTGGGCCGGGTGAGGCCCGATTCGCTCACCAGCCCCGCCAGGGACATGCCGTCAGCGCTCCGTCCCACCAGCCGTAATAATCCGGCGATGCGGCTGACCACCTGCGCGCCCTGCACGGGAAGATTGCTCATTTTCCACCTCACATGTCCACAATATGGATAGAGGTCAGCATATCGTCCACAGTGTAAAAAGCGGCAAAGAGCATGGAAATACAACCCTTGACACCCATCAAGCGACGCCCGTAGCCTCAGTTTTCAGATCATCCATCCACAAAGTGGACAAACCAAATTCTCGATGAGGAGACGCCATGACCAAGCTCCAAGCATCCGCCGCTGATGCCCTCCGGGACGCACTGCAAGACGGTATGACCCTCGCGGTTGGAGGCTTCGGATTGAGCGGCATTCCGGCCGACCTCATCGAAGCCGTCCGCGATTCCGGCGTCAAGGACCTGACCGTGGTGTCCAACAACATGGGGGTGGACGGGAAGGGCCTGGGCGTCCTGATCGAAGCCGGCCAGGTCCGGAAGGTCATTGCCTCGTACGTTGGGGAAAACAAGCTGTTCGCTGAGCAGTACATTGCCGGCCGCCTCGAAGTGGAGTTCACGCCGCAGGGCACCCTGGCGGAGCGCCTCCGCGCCGGCGGCGCCGGCATTCCCGCCTTCTACACCAAAACGGGCGTGGGCACCCTGGTTGCGGAGGGCAAGCCGCACGAGGTGTTCGACGGCGAAACGTACGTCCGGGAGCGCGCCATCACTGCCGACGTCGCACTGGTCCACGCCCACACTGCCGACACGGACGGCAACCTGATCTACCGCTACACCGCACGGAACTTCAACCCGGTGGTCGCCACGGCAGGCAGGCTGACCATCGCGGAGGCCGAGGTGATTGTGGAGCCAGGCGGGCTGGACCCGAACCACGTGGTGACGCCGGGCGTCTTCGTCCAGCGCCTCGTGCAGGCCACAGCCCGGACCAAGGACATCGAGCAGCGCACCGTCCGGCAGCGCCCTGTTGCCGTTGAAACCGAAGCACTGTCCGTCTAAGCGCCCAACAACACTGAAGGAGAAACCCATGGCCTGGACCAGGGATGAAATGGCTGCAATCGCAGCCGAGGAACTGAACGACGGCGACTACGTGAACCTGGGCATCGGCATCCCCACGCTCGTGGCCAACAACCTCCCCGAGGGCGTGCGCGTGGTCCTGCAAAGCGAAAACGGCCTGCTGGGCATGGGCCCGTTCCCGTACGAGGGCGAGGAGGACGCGGACCTCATCAACGCCGGCAAGCAGACCGTGACCGTGCTGCCCGGCGGGAGCATCTTCGACTCAGCCACCTCCTTCGGCATGATCCGCGGGGGGCACGTCAAGGTGGCCATCCTGGGGGCCATGCAGGTTTCCGGCAACGGGGACCTGGCCAACTGGACCATCCCCGGAAAAATGGTCAAGGGCATGGGCGGCGCCATGGACTTGGTGGCCGGAACACCGCGGGTAGTGGTCCTCACCGAACACAACGCCAAGGACGGCACCGCGAAGATCGTACGCGAATGCACTCTTCCGCTGACCGGGCTGAGCTGCGTGGACCGGATCATCAGCGACCTTGCCGTCTTCGACCTCGTCAAGAAGGACGACGGCGGGCGGCGGCTCACGCTCACCCGCCTGGCGCCGGGCGTGACGCTGGGCGAGATCCATGACAAGACCGACGCGGAATTCGACATCGCCCTCGAGCGCGAAGGAGCCATCGCATGAGCCTGCAGGAACAGTTCGGCAAGGACGTCCTGATCACCGGTTGGGGGCACAGCCGATTCGGCAAGCTCACCGAGGAGACCCTCGAATCGCTGATTGTCCAGGTGGCAACCGACGCCATCACCACCGCAGGGGTTGAGCCCGGGCAGATCGACGAGATCTATATTGGCCAGTTCAACTCCGGCATGATGCCCCTGGCTTTCCCGTCTTCCCTGGCGCTGCAGGTTTCCCCGGAGCTGGCAAACGTGCCCGCCACCCGGGTGGAGAACGCCTGCGCCTCAGGATCTGCAGCGTTCCAGCAGGGCACTAAGTCCCTGCTGGCGGGCACCGCGAAGACGGTCCTGGTCATCGGGGCAGAGAAGATGACCCACGCCGGAGCAGACGTGGTGGGCGCCGGGCTGCTGGGCGCAGACTACGACATGGCCGGCAAGGCCTCCACCACCGGATTCACCGGCCTCTTCGCCGAGGTGGCCAAGCACTACGCAAAGCGCTACGACGCCGACGGGAGACTGGGCGACGTGCTGGGAACCATCGCCGCAAAAAACCACCGCAACGGCGTGGACAATCCCTACGCGCAGCTCCGCAAGGACCTCGGCGAGGAGTTCTGCCGCACCGTCTCGGACAAGAACCCCATGGTGGCCGACCCGCTGCGCCGCACCGACTGCTCCCCCGTCTCCGACGGCGCCGCCGCCGTCGTGCTGTCCAGCTCACCCACGGGCGGGGCAACTGCGCCCGTGCGGCTTGCCGGATTCGGCCAGGCCAACGACTTCTTCCCCGCCGCGCGCAGGGACCCCACGGCGTTCGAAGCCACGCGGGTGTCCTGGCAGCGCGCCCTGGCGATGGCCGGCGTCGGACTTCAGGACCTGGACTTCGCCGAAGTCCACGACTGCTTCACCATCGCCGAACTGCTCATGTATGAGGCCATGGGCCTCGCCGAACCCGGCCAGGGCGCCCGCGTCCTCGAGGAAGGCTGGGTGTACAAGGACGGAAAACTGCCCATCAACCTCTCCGGCGGCCTCAAGTCCAAGGGCCACCCGGTCGGTGCCACCGGCGTATCCCAGCATGTCCTGGCCGCGATGCAGCTGACCGGCACCGCGGGCGACATGCAGCTGGGGAACCCGCGCCGCGCCGCCGTCCAGAACATGGGCGGCGTGGGCATCGCCAACTACGTCAGCATCCTCGAAGCCGTCTGAAAGCAACGCGGCAGGAGCTACCGGCCGCGGATCAGCGCTGCGATCTCCGCGAAGCCCAGCCGCTCGGCGTTCTGCAGGGCGGTCCGCCCTTCGGGATCGCGGATGTCCGGGTCCGCCCCGGCTTCGAGGAGCAGGCGTACCACCTCCTGCTGCCGCGGCCCGCCGTCGTTCAGGAGGATGGCCTCCTGCATGGCGGTCCAGCCCAGGTTGTTGACGTGGTTGACCGGGACTCCCGCGGCGATCAGGATGCGGACTGTTTCCACATGGCCGTGTTCGCTGGCCGGAATCAGGGCAGTGCCGCCGTAACGGTTGATGCTGGCCACGTCCGCACCCGCGGCCAAGGTCAGCTGCAGCACCACGTTGAATCCTTCAGCGCCGGCATAGAGGAACGCGGAATCCTGGATTGAGTCCTTCGCATTGACGTTGCCGCCGCGGCTGATCAGCTCCTTCACAAGAGGCGCGTTGTTGGCCTTCGCGGCGGCAATCAGCTCCTGGTCCAGCTGTGCCTGTTCTTCTGCGGACAGGGCCGGAGGGGACACCGTGCCGGGAGCCGGCGCTGAGGATGGCGTTGGATCCGGGGCGGGTGCTGGGCTGGCAGGTGCCTGGCTGGTGGATGCCGGCTTCTGTGCAACTGCACTGGACTGCACATCCTGCGGACCGCCCTGCGGTGCCTGGCACGCGGCAAGGAACACCGCCAGCCCGCCGGCGACCACCACAGCCGCACCCCTCAAGCGCCTCATACGGGAAGCCTACTTGGCAGTCCCCGCGCCGGGGATCGCGTTCGCCCCTGCCATGGCGCAGGCTTCGTCGAGGGCGCCGTCGGGAGCCCCGCCAACGCCGATGCCGGCCACGGACACGCCATTGACCTTCAGCGGAACGCCGCCAGCCAGGAAGAGGGTGCCCGGGAGGTCGGCGATGGAGGGGCCGGTTCCGTTGATCCGCTTGGCGAGTTCGCTGGTGGGGGCACCAAAGGCGGCGGCCGTGTACGCCTTCTGCTTGGCGGCCTCGATGGTGTGTTCTGCTGCGTTGTCACCCCGGAGCAAAGCCTGGACGGTTCCAAACCGGTCCACCAGGGCCACCGTGACAAAGGGAAGCTTGTCCGCCTGGCACTTGGCCAGCGCGGCACTCACGGCAGTGGCCGAGGCCCCCACGCTGATGCGGTTCTGCTGGACGACGGTCTCCGGCGCGGGCGCGATGTCCACGGCAGGGACAGCCACGGGCGCGGAGCCGGTTCCGGCGTTGGCGGCCGCAGTGGCCCCGGCGGTGAGGACAAGTGCGCCGGCGGCTGCTGCGGCAAGTGCTTTGTGGGACTTCTTCATGGTGTCTCCTCGGATCGGCAAACTTTCAGGGTGGATACGGATCCATCCTTCCGGCCGCGCCGGCGCCTGCCATCGGGCCTTCGTCTGGACACTGCTCCGACCAAAGGCCAGCCGTATCAGCCAAATGGCTGAGAGCCCTGCAACGGCGGGGGCAATAGCATGGGAGGGAGCGTTCCCCACCACAGAACGGGACATCCCATGCCTACCCGAGTTCACGGCGCTGCGCCGGCCGCTGCTGCCGCGTCTGCAGACCCGGTCCCCCGGAACCCAGGCCGCGCCGGGCTGGGCAGCATCGACACCGCGGTGCATCTCGGTTTTGCGGTGCTCCTGGTGGCATCCGTGGTCCGTTACGTCATGCGGCACAGCCCCGCGGACAATCTCCTGATCCTGGGCCTGGCTGCGGCAGCCTCCCTGTTGTACGCCGCGGTGGCCGTGCTCGCCGGCCGCGGCAGGCCCGGGATGGCGTGGATGTTCGCGCTGGTGGCCGTCTGGGCGGTCCTGGTGATCGCGGCGCCCAGCTTTGCCTGGTGCTCTTTCGCACTCTTTTTCCTTTGCCGCAGCGCGCTGTCCGGCACCGCTGCGTACGTCGCGGCAGGAACCACGGCGGCCGCCACTGCCGCCGGGCTGTTCAAGATGAGCAGCGGCACTGACCTTGCCATGCTGCTGGGGCCGCTGGCCGTTGGCCTCATGCTGACCCTGGTCTATGACCGCATCCAGCACGACGCCGAGGCACAGCGCCGCCTGCACGCGGAGGTTTCGCGCGCCCAGGGGCAGCTGGCCGCCAGCGAGCGCCGGGCCGGTACCATCGCCGAACGCGAACGGGTTTCCCGGGAAATCCACGACACCGTCACCCAGGGGCTGGCGAGCAGCCTGCTCCTGCTGGAGGCTGCAGGACGGGCCTGGCCAAGCGCCGCCGCCCAGGCTGACCTCCGGCAGGCCACCACATTGTTGCGGGGGAACCTGTCCGAAACCCGCAGCCTGGTCCACGAGCTTGCTTCCCCCGGCCTGGACTCCTCGCCCCTGCCGGAGGCGCTTCTCCTCGCCGCCAGGCAGTATGTTCCGGAGGCCCGGCTCCTGGTCACCGGCGAGCCGCGGCCCGTTTCCGCCGACGTCCGCCACGCGCTGCTGCGGGTGGTCCAGAGTGCGGCCTCCAATGTCAGGCTGCACGCCTCCGCCAGTGCCGCCACCGTGACCCTCGGCTTCCTCCCGGAGGCCGTCACGCTGGACATTTACGACGACGGCGCCGGCTTTGATCCGGCGGCGGCAGCACCGCCGTCGGACGCCGGAGGCTACGGCCTGCGGGCGATGCGGCAGCGGGTGGAGCAACTGGGCGGTGTCTTCTCGGTGGAAAGCGCCCCGGGCGAGGGCACCATCGTGGCGGCCCAGCTCCCCGCGCCGGCCGCCCGGCAGGATGCGGAGGACAGCGCATGAACGCCATCACTGTACTGCTGGTGGATGACCACCTGGTGGTGCGCAGCGGCCTGCGTGCCCTGCTGGGGACCCAGCCGGATATCGACGTGGTGGCGGAGGCCTCCTCCGGGGAGGAAGCCCTCGAACGGGTCCAGGAGCATTCGCCGGCCGTTGTGGTCATGGACCTGGCCATGGGCCCGGGAATGGACGGCATCGAGGCGATCCGCCGAATCCGCGAAAGCAACGGCCGGCAGGCGATCCTGGTCTTCACCACCTACGACTCTGACGCTGACATTGTGCGGGCAGTGGATGCCGGCGCCATGGGGTACCTGCTGAAGGATGCCGCTCCGGAAGAAATTTTCGCGGCCATCCGCGGCGCCGTCCAGGGCAAAAGCGTGATGAGCCCGCCGGTGGCGTCCCGGCTGTTCCAGCAGTTGCGCAACCCGGACGAGATCCTGACTCCCCGGGAAGCCGAACTGCTCAGCCTCCTCACCGAAGGCCTCAGCAACCGCGAACTGGGCCAGCGCCTTTTCATCTCCGAAGCCACCGTCAAAACCCATCTCGCGCACATCTACGCCAAGCTCGGAGTGGAAACCAGGGCGGCCGCAATTGCGACGGCAATACGCCGCGAAGGCATGCGCTGACCAGGTGAAACCGTGTTTACCCTTGCAAGCAGGCCGCCAGCCCCGTACGTTGGGGACAGCGGGGGACGTTCTCCGCACACTCCGGGGTGAAAACCCGGAGAGAGAATCAGAGTCACATGAAGGAATGCAGCCATGGCAACAGGCACAGTTAAATGGTTCAACGCCGAAAAGGGTTTTGGCTTCATTGCCCCCGATGACGGGTCCGCTGACGTTTTCGCCCACTACTCGGCAATCGCCAGCAGCGGCTACCGCTCACTGGACGAAAACCAGAAGGTCGAATTCGATGTGACCCAGGGCCCCAAGGGCCCGCAGGCAGAGAACATCCGCCCGCTCTAAGACTTGGAAAACTCCGGCGGCTGCCGGAGCTACCATCCAGCGGCTTCTCCAGCACTTGTTGGAGGGGCCGCTGTTTTGCGTTCCGGGGGTTCGCTGCCGCCCGCGCCGGACGCCTTTTTGGGATAATTGAGGCATGACCGGACAAGGCCAGGACAAGGATCCGTGGGAAGAATTCGATTCCCTTGGGCCCGCCGCGCCGGACCGGGTTCCCGGGCACCCCGGTGGTGAGCCCCTGGGTTTTGGCTTCCGCACGGGGGTACGCAGCGCCCGGGTTGCCGTGGGTTTCGCCACCTACACCCTTGCCCTGGGCACAGTCCTGGCGCTCACCGGCTGCATTGTCTTCATCTCCCAGGAACAGTGGCTGCTGGTGGGCCTGATGCTCCTGATCGAAGCGGTCTTCGTCCTGGCGTTCACCCGGCTGGTGGCCCAAGCCCGGAACCGCCGGCCCCGGAAGGGCACGCCGCGGAACCGCCCGGCCGGTTGACAGGGCCCATCGCCCCTCCCCGCCGGCACCCCTTGACCTTGACGCTGCGTCAACCCGTACGCTCGGATCATGGAAGAAACCGGGACCGGAACAGCAAAGGACTGGTCCATCCAGGACGTGGCCAGGATGGCCGGCACCACCAGCCGGACCCTCCGCCACTACCACGACATCGGGTTGCTGAAGCCGAGCCGGGTGGGCAGCAACGGCTACCGCTACTACGACGGCACTGCCCTGGTGCAGCTGCAGCGGATCCTGCTCCTCCGTGAGCTGGGCCTGGGGCTGCCCGCCATCGCGGAGGTCTTCCACCAGCAGACGGATGCCGTGAAGGCGCTGACCCGCCACCTGGAATGGTTGCGGCAGGAGCAGGACAGGCTGTCCCGGCAAATCCTGTCCGTCCGGCAAACGATCGAAACAGCACAAGAAGGAGGCGAACTCATGGCCGAAAACATGTTCGACGGCTTCGACCACACGCAGTACAAGGACGAGGTGGAGGAACGCTGGGGCAAGGAAGCCTATGCGAAGAGCGATTCCTGGTGGCGGGGAATGGGCGAGGCGGAGAAGCGGGAGTGGAAGGCCCGCTCCGAACAGCTGGGGAAGGACTGGCTGGCCGCCGCCGGTTCGGGCGCAGCCCCCGAGAGCCCCGAAGCGCAGGACCTCGCCCGGCGCCACGTTGCATGGTTGGAATCCATCCCCGGTACGCCTGCCGCGGAGAACGGCGGGGACACGAAGGGCTACGTGACCGGACTCGCGGACATGTACGTTGCCGACCCCCGGTTTGCCGCGAATTACGGAGGTGAGGAGGGTGCCGGCTTTGTGCGGGATGCCCTGCGCATCTTCGCTGAGAGGAACCTGTAGGAGCGGCTGAAGGCTACGGTTCAGGCCAATGTTTCCTACCGCAACGGTCTGGCCAGCCGGTTGCCGGCAACCGCGACGGTGCCGGCAAGAGCTGCCGCGACCATGGCCCTGCGCCCGGCAGTCCGCCATCCGCCGCCCCAGCCTCCACGGACGGTTCCCTTCCGAAGTGCCTCCGACGCCTGGTGCAGGTTTCCGGCAGTGACCGGGGTGGACCGCCGCCGGGAAAGCTGGCTCGTGTCCACCTGGCGGGCGGTGGCGGCCTCGACGGCACCGGGGGTAACACGGTGCTGCAGGACGAGCAGCCGTCCGGTCAGTCCTCCCACGACGGTTTCGCGGCGCGGGTGGGCTACCACCTTGACCACGGCCTTCGCCACCCGCTCCGGGGTATACACGGGAGGCATCGCCACCGCCCGGCGGCCGGAGTAGTTTGCTGCATGCTGATAGAAGGGGGTGTCAATGGTGGCCGGAAGGACGCTGCACACCTTCACCCCGGACACTCCGTCGCGCGCCAGTTCCGAACGCAGGCTGACGCTGAGGGCACGGTTCGCGGCTTTGGAGATGGAATAGGCGGCGGAGTAAGGCAACGGAATTTCCCCCACGATCGAGGCGACATTGACCAGGACGCCCGAGTTCTGGGCTGCCAGGCGGGCAAGTGCCGCCCGTGCACCGTTGACATAGCCGGAAATATTGACGTCCAGGACGCGCTGAAACTCCTTTGGCGGCACCTCGCACAGCCGGCCAAAAGCACCCACGGCCGCGTTGTTGACCCAAACATCCAGCCGGCCGAACTCCCGGACGGCCCGCGCCGCCAGCTCCTCCACCGCGTCAGGATCAGTGACATCGGTGGGAACCGCAATGACCTTGGCGCCGCGCTTCCTGCACTCCCTGGCCACTGTTTCGAGGGATTTCGCCCCGCGGGCAGCCAACACCAGCCGCGCACCCTTGCCCGCGAAGCGAAGTGCGGCGGCCCGGCCGATGCCGCTTGAAGCGCCTGTAATAACCACCACAGAATCCTTGACCCGCATCATGATTCCTTCCCGCACCCCCACCGAACGTGGAGCCAGAAAACTAAGTAGGCTTACCTCTTCGATGCTAGCGAGGCACGGCCCGCGGGACAACGTTCCAGCCACCCCTTAAGCGTTGTCAGATGAACGCAGGCTGTCAGGTGAAGGCACCCCTGTCAGGTGAACGCAGAGATGCCGGTGACTGCCCGCCCTACCAGAAGCGAGTTGATCTCGTAGCTGCCTTCGTAGGTGTAGAGGATTTCGGCGTCCCCGAACAGCTTGGCCATTTCGTAGTCGCTGCTAATGCCGTTGCCACCCAGCAGCGAGCGGCCCATGGCCACCGAGGAACGGGCGAGGCGGGTGGTGGTGGCTTTTGCCATGGCGGCCTGCGCCATCTCCAGCGTGCCATCCGCCTGGATCCGTGCCAGCTGCACCATAAGCGAGAGCGACGCCGAGGCGTTGCCCAGGATGTCCGCGAGCTGCTGCTGGACCAGCTGGAATCCCGCCAGTGGCCTGCCGAACTGCCGGCGCTCCAGCGCATACTCCCGGGCAACATCGAAGGCCGCCAGCTGGATCCCCGCCGCCTGCCACCCCACCCAGGCACGCGAATCCCGCAGCAGCCCATTGGCTGAAGCAAAGTCGGCGGCCCCCGGGAGGAGGTTGCCAGCCGGAATCCGGACGTCCTCCAGCACGATGTCGGCGTTTTGCATGATGCGCAGCCCGATTTTGTTGGAGATCTTGGTGGCCGAGTAGCCGGGACGGTCGGTTTCCACGATGAAGCCCTTGATGGCCTGGTCCGCCTCGTCCCGGGCCCACACCAGCGCGAAGTCGGCGATGGTTCCGGCACCGATCCAGCGTTTTTCCCCGTTCAGGATCCATTCGGTGCCTGCCCGCCGGGCGGAAGCCTCCAGCCCCCTGGAGATGTCGGAGCCGTGGCCGGGCTCCGTCAGGGCGAAGGCCCCCAGCTGGGCGAAGTTCCTGAGGCCGGGCAGCCAGCGGCGCCTCTGCTCGTCGGATCCCAGCTGGCCGACCATGCCGACAATCAGCTCGTTATGGATGCCGGCCAGGGCAGAGAGGGATACATCGGCGCGGGCCATCTCCACGTACATCAGCCCTTTGAACAGGGCCGAGCTGCCGTCCACCTGCAGGGCGCCCAGCCCATGCCTGCCCATGTCCGCCAGCAGGCCGAAGGGAAATTCCTCGCGGTTCCAGTATTCGACGGATGCCTGGCGGACGGACGCCTGGAGGAACTCCCGGATGCGGGCATACCGTTCCCGCTCCGGAGGCGGCAGGAGCTCCACGATGTGCATCAGGTCCGCGTCGGGAAACGGCGGCTCGCCGCCGCCACGTCTTTGGGGCTGCACGGGCTACGATCCCTTCCCTCGCCAAACCGTTGGATGTCCTAGTATATTCACAGGCTTTTCGGAAAGGGGCTGGCATGGGTACTCCGTTGTCCCGCGATCCCATTGCTGACGCCCGGCGCAACTGGGAAGAGCATGGCTGGCCGGAAGTTGCCGCGCCCATGGCCGCCATTACGGCGGTGATGCGCACCCAGCAGATCCTCCTGGCCAGGATCGAAGCAACACTTAAACCGTTCGGCCTCACGTTTGCCCGCTACGAACTCCTGGCGCTGCTGAGCTTCGCGCGGAAGGGCTCGCTGCCCATGAAGAAGGCCAGCGCCCTGCTCCAGGTCCACCCCACCTCCATCACCAACGCCGTGGACCGGCTTGAACGGGCCGGCCTGGTGGCCCGCTCACCACATCCCACGGACGGCCGCACCACTCTCATCGAGCTCACCGGTGAGGGGCGCAGCCTGGCGAAGCGTTCGACGGCGGCCCTGAACAGTGAGGTGTTCAGCGATCCAGGGTTCAGTCCCGGCGACGTTGACCAGTTGATCCGGATCCTCGGGGATTTCCGGCGGAATGCCGGCGACTTCGCCGATTGACGGGAGCCTTCACAGGGTCAGCGCCATGGTCAAGCAGAGGTCAGCGCCGGGCCTTCGCCCGCTTGACCCGCCTGGCAACGAGCAGGACCACGGTGACCACCAGGGCGGCGTACACCGCGTAGTTGAGGAACCGGGAGTACTGCTCGATCAGCCGGTACTGGGTGCCCAGCAGGTACCCCAGGCCAATCAGGGCGCCGTTCCACAGCCCGCTGCCGGCCAGGGTGTACAGGCTGAAAGTTCCCAGCGGCATCGACGCGGCACCGGCGGGGAGGGAGATCAGGCTGCGCACCCCCGGAAGGAGCCGGCCAAAGAAAATGGAGGACCTGCCGTGGCGGCGGAACCACCCGGCCGCATGCTCGAAGTCCTCACGGTCCACCAGGGGCAGTTTGGACAGGCCGCGGATGGACCGCTCCAGCCCCAGCTTCGCTCCGAGCCAGTAGAGCAAGAGCGCTCCCAGATAGGCGCCAAGGGTACTCGTGACAAAAACGAGGACCAGGTTCAGGGACCCCTGCTTGGCCAGGTACCCGGCGAGCGGCAGGATCACCTCGCTGGGGATGGGCGGCACCACGGTTTCAGCAAGGGTGAATGCGCCTACGCCCCATTCGCCAAGGCTGTCGATGGCCCGCGCCGCAACGCCCACCAGTCCGCCCAGCCCGTCAGTCGGGCTTGCGGCCCCCGTCGCTGTCACCAACATCAACTCTCCCCCGATTCCCGCTGCATCGCCTCTGCGGCTCCTGCCGGTCTTTTCTACCTTACGGTCCTGAGCGCAAGCTGGCAGCCGGGAAAACCCCCTACTGTTTCCCTGCCGGTTTGGCCCGCACGTGCATCCGCTCCCCCTGCGTCCCGAACAGGCTCAGGAACTCCACGGCCTTTCCGTCGGCCCTGCCGAACCAATGCGGTATCCGCGTGTCGAACTCGGCGGCTTCCCCCGAGCGGAGGACAAGATCCTGGGTTCCCAGCACCATGCGCAGCTTTCCATTGAGCACATACAGCCACTCGTAGCCCTCGTGCACCTGGGGGTTGGGCTCCTCCAGCGGCCCGGGAGGCAGGATGTGCTTGTAGGCCTGGATGCCGCCCGGCTTCCGGGTCAGCGGAACGATGGTCATGCCCCTCGCCACGATGGGCCGCAGGTGTACGCGGGGGTCGCCCGTGTCCGGCGCGCCCACCAGCTCGTCCAGGGGGACCTGGTGTGCCTTTGCCAGCGGCAGGAGCAATTCCAGGTTTGGCCGGCGCTGGCCGGCTTCGAGCCGGGACAGCGTGCTCACCGAAATTCCGGTTTCCTGTGCCAGCGCGGTCAGCGTGACATCGCGGCTGAGGCGGAGGGCCCGCAGTCGCGGGCCAACAGCCGCCAGCACGTCGTCGAGGTTTTCATCCATCCTCGAATTTTGCCATACCAGCAAATTACTTTGCCAACAGTTCCATAAGGGGCACACGATGAATCCATGACTGAAAAGGGAAATACCAAGAGTGCCGATTCCATCTATGACGTCGTGATAGTGGGCGGCGGTGCTGCCGGCTTGAGCGCAGCCCAGATGCTGGGCCGTACCCGGCGTTCAGTGGCGGTGGTGGACAGCGGCCAGCCACGGAACGCTCCGGCAGAGGGTGTGCATGGCTTTTTGTCCCGTGACGGCATCGACCCGGCAGAGCTGTTGGCCATCGGGCGTGCCGAGGCGGAGCACTACGGTGCCGTGGTTGTGCGGGGTGAGGTAATGGCCACCAGCGGCGACGTGCGCCGGGGCTTCGAGGTGACGCTCGACGACGGGAGGCAGCTTCGCGGCCGGCGACTCCTGGTCACCACCGGACTGGTGGATGAGCTGCCGGACATTCCGGGGCTTCAGGAGCGGTGGGGCAAGGACGTGCTGCACTGCCCCTTCTGCCATGGCTGGGAGGTGCAGGACCAGGCCATCGGCATCCTCGGCAACGGCCCGTGGTCGGTGCACCAGGCCCTGCTGTTCCGGCAGTGGAGCAGCAACATCACCCTGTTCCTCAATGACAGGACGGATCCCTCGGACGGGGAGCACGAACAGCTGGCCGCCCGCGGGGTCAAGGTGGTTGCAGGCGCCGTGGAAGCGGTGAGGGTGGAAAACGATGCCCTGCGCGGGGTGGCGCTGGCGGGCGGACCGGAGGTGGCGGTGGACGCCGTGGTTGTGGGAGCACGGGTCCATTCCCGCCTCGCGGCGTTTTCCGGCCTGGGCCTGTCCGCCACAGCGCACCCGATGGGCATCGGTGACTACCTCGAAACCGACGCCGATGGCGCCACCGCCGTGCCCGGCGTCTGGGCAGCGGGCAACGTCACGGACCTGAGGGCGCAGGTGCTGGCGTCCGCCGCAGCCGCGGCGTGGACCGCCGTCGTGATCAACAACCACCTGATGGCTGAAGAACTGGACCGCGACGTCAGCGCCTACCGGGAGTCCCTGGCGCTTACCGGTGCCTAAAGTCCGGCTGGCGCTTTTCCGTGAACGCCGCCATGCCTTCTTTCTGGTCCTCTGTGGCAAAGAGGGAATGGAAGAGCCGGCGCTCGAACAGGACCCCCTGGGCGAGCCCGGTTTCGAAGGCGGCGTTCACTGCTTCCTTGGCCGCCATGGCCACGGGCTTGGATTTGCCCGCGATAACGTCGGCGGCTTTGAGCGCCTCGGCCACAACGTCCTCGGCAGGAACAACCCGTGATACCAGGCCGCACCGGTCGGCCTCCTCCGCCCCGATGAACCGGCCGGTCAGGATCAGGTCCATCGCCTTGGCCTTGCCCACGGCCCGGGTCAGCCGCTGGGACCCGCCCATGCCGGGGAGGACGCCCAGGTTGATTTCCGGCTGCCCGAACTTGGCGTTGTCCCCGGCGATGATGAGGTCGCACATCATGGCCAGTTCGCACCCTCCGCCGAGGGCAAACCCGGACACCGCGGCGACAGTGGGGATGCGCAGCCGCGTGAAATCCTCCCACCCCCGGAACCAGTCAGCCGCGTACATGTCCATATAGCCCTGGGACGCCATTTCCTTGATGTCGGCGCCGGCGGCGAACGCTTTGCCTGATCCGGTGATCACCACCGCTCCCACCCCGGGATCGGCATCCATGGCGGTCACGGCGGAAACCAGCTCCTCCATGGTGGCCTTGTTCAGCGCATTCAGCGCCTGCGGCCGGTTGAGTGTCACCAGGCCCACCCGGCCCCGCTGCTCCACCAGGATGTTGGCGTACTCCGTCATTCAGGGCTCCCGTCGTCGTGTGCTGTCGTGGCCGGCGCCGCAGGCGTTGCCGGCGCCTTCCCCGGGGCATCCGCGCCCTGGTTTCCGGATTTCTCCCGGATATCGGTGATGATCGCGGAGAAGTCCCGGCCGGCGCCGCCTTCCGCGGCAAACGTATCGTAGATTTCGGCGGCGAGGGGGCCCATCCGTCCCGCCACCCCGGTGCTGCGGAGGGCGTTGACCGCGAGGTTGAGGTCCTTGGCCATGAGCGCGCCGGCGAATCCCGGCTGGTAGTCCCGGTTGGCCGGGCTGCCGGGAACAGGGCCGGGCACCGGGCAGTTGGTGGTCAGGGCCCAGCACTGCCCGGAAGCGGCCGAGGCAACATCGAAGAGGGCCTGGTGGGTCAGGCCCAGCTTTTCGCCGAGCACGAAGGCCTCGCTGACGGCGATCATGGACACACCCAGGATGAGGTTGTTGCAGACTTTGGCGGCCTGGCCTGCCCCGTGTGCCCCGCAGTGCACCACGCGTTTGCCCATCACCTCCAGCAGCGGGCGGACGGCCTCGAAGTCTTCCGCGTCCGCGCCCACCATGAAGGTGAGGGTTCCGGCTTCGGCGCCCACTACGCCGCCGGAGACCGGGGCGTCCACGGAGCGGTGGCCTGCCTCGATAGCCAGACGCGCCGCCTCGCGTGCCTCGTCAACGTTGATGGTGGAGCAGTCCAGGAACAGGGTCCCGGGAGCGGCTGTTGCCAGCAGGCCCGGCTCCCCGGAGGTTCCGCGGTAGGCGTCGAGCACCTGCTGGCCGCTCTGGAACATGGTCAGCACCACGTCAGCACCCCTCAGTGTCTCCGTGGCGCTGCCCGCAACCGGGATTCCCTGGGCCCTGGCCGCTTCGAGGGCAGCCGGGACCACGTCGAACCCGGCCACCCCATAGCCTGCCCTGACCAGGTTCGCGGCCATGGGCCCGCCCATGTGCCCCAGGCCCAGGAAGGCCACGGTGTACTTTTCAGACATGGTCCGTCTCCTCTAGTTGCAGTCCCCCGCCTGCACGGAGGTCCAGTTCCCTGCCGTCCAGCGGTTCGAAAAAGCGGGCAACGTGTTCCGGAAGCACCTCCCCGAGCGTTGGCGGCGTCCAGCGGGGCGTGCGGTCCTTGTCCACCACCTGCGCGCGGATGCCCTCGCGGAAGTCGGGGCCGGACAGGAACCGCAGGCCAACCCGGTATTCCTGGGCCAATGCCTCGTCCAGCGCCAGTGTCCTGGCCCGCCGCAGGGATTCCAGCGTGACCTTGACCGACGTGGGAGACTTCCCTTCGATGGTGTCAGCGGCGTGTGCCGCGTCCGCCGTGCCTTGTCCGTTCCAGCTGCGGAGCCGCCGGACGATGTCCTCGGCCTCGGCGAAGGCGTAACAGGCGTCGATCCACTCGCGCTGGCCGGCCAGCACCGAGGGCGGAGGTACGGCAGTAAAGCGTCCGACGGCGTCTTCCGCGCTTTCCTTCTCCAGCGCGGCCACGAGTCCGGGCAGCCGCTCAGACGGGACGTAGTGGTCCGCCAGTCCCAGGTGCAGCGCGTCCGGACCGGTCAGGTGCGCCCCGGTCAGGGCGGCGTGGGTTCCCGCTTCCCCCGGTGCGCGGGCCAGCAGGAATGTCCCGCCGACGTCGGGGGCGAATCCGATGGTGGTCTCAGGCATGCCCGTCCGGGTGCGTTCTGTGACCACGCGGACGGATCCGTGGGCGGAAATTCCCACCCCGCCGCCCAGCACCAGCCCGTCCATGAGCGCTACATACGGCTTGGGATAACGCGCAATCAGGGAATTGACCCGGTACTCCGTTTGCCAGAAAGCTGCGGTCCGGGCACCGCCCTGCGGAATGTCCTCGTAGATTGCCACGATGTCCCCGCCCGCGCAGAGGCCCCGCTCTCCGGCGCCCTGCACCAGGACGGTGGCTATGCCGTCGTCATCGGCCCAGGCGGTCAGCTGCTCCAGGAGCAAGCCCACCATGCCGGCGGTCAGTGCGTTGACTGCCCTGGGCCTGTTGAGGGTGGCCACCCCTAGCCGGCCGCGGCGCTCGAACAGCACGTCGGAACTGGTTGCATCCCCCTGCACCTTGTCCGCGCGGCCGGAAGTGCCCGCCATCAGCTTCCCTCCGGCATCACGAAGCTGGCCCCGTGGCGTATTCCGGACGGCCAGCGCGTGGTGACGGTCTTGGTCTTGGTGTAGAAGCGGAAGGCGTCCGCGCCGTGCTGGTTCAGGTCGCCGAAGCCGGAGGCTTTCCAGCCGCCAAAGGTGTAATAGGCGAGGGGAACGGGGATGGGAACGTTGATCCCCACCATGCCCACGTCCACCCGGGTGGCGAAATCGCGGGCGGCATCGCCGTCGCGGGTGAAAATGGCTACGCCGTTGCCGTAGGGGTTGTCGGTGCACAGCCGGAGGGCTTCGTCGTAGCCGGCCGCCCGGACAACACTGAGGACCGGGCCGAAGATCTCCTCACGATAGAGGGCCATGTCCGGGGTGACGTGGTCGAAGAGGGTGGGCCCCACCCAAAAGCCGTCGTCATAGCCCGCTACGCGAAGCCCGCGGCCGTCAGCAAGGAGGGTGGCGCCGTCGTCCACGCCTGCCCGGATGCAGCCTTCGATGCGTTCCTTGGCGGCGGCCGTCACTACGGGACCGAAGTCCGTGCCCGCCTCCAGGCTGTGCCCTACCTTGAGGGCCTTGACCCGTTCCTTGAGCCTGGCCACCAGCCGGTCAGCGGTATCCTCGCCCACCGGCACGGCCACGGAGATTGCCATGCAGCGTTCACCGGCCGAGCCGTAGCCGGAACCGATCAGGGCGTCGGCGGCCTGGTCAAGATCCGCGTCCGGCATGACCACCATGTGGTTCTTGGCCCCGCCGAAACACTGGGCTCGCTTGCCGTGCGCGGCAGCTGTGGCGTAGATGTACTGGGCGATGGGTGTGGACCCCACAAAGCCCACAGCCTTGACCCGGGGGTCCTCAAGCAGCGCGTCCACGGCTTCCTTGTCGCCGTTGACCACGTTGAACACACCGTCCGGCACGCCCGCCTCGCTGTAGAGTTCCGCCAGCCGGAGCGGCACCGAAGGGTCCCGCTCCGAGGGTTTCAGGATGAATGCGTTGCCCGCGGCCAGGGCCGGACCCGACTTCCACAGCGGAATCATGGCGGGAAAGTTGAAGGGGGTTATGCCGGCCACCACGCCCAGCGGCTGGCGGAGCGAATGGATGTCGATTCCCGCGCCTGCTTCGCTGGAGAACTCACCTTTGAGCAGGTGGGGTGCACCGGCCGCGAACTCCACCACTTCCAGGCCCCGCTGGATATCTCCCCTGGAATCGGCGAGGGTCTTTCCGTGTTCGGAGGACAAGAGCCGGGCCAGCTCGTCCATGTTGCGGTTGACGAGGTCCACGAAGGCGAGCAGGATCCTGGCCCGCCGTTGCGGGTTCATCGCTGCCCATTCCGCCTGGGCCTTGCCGGCGGCCGCTACCGCGTTCTGCACCTCATCCCGGCCCGCCAGCGGAACCCGGGCCTGGACGCGTCCGGTGCAGGGATCGAAGACGTCGCCGAAGCGGCCTGAAGTTCCGGGGGTCTGCTGACCGCCGACGTAATGGGAGAGCTCGCGCACCATGGCTAATGCTCCTTCGCATGTGGTCCAGGTCATCTTTGGTTGCGAATATACTCGGACTTCCTACTAAGTTCCATCCGCCGTTTCAGACCCTGGAAGCGCCCGCCCAGGCTTCAGCCACGCTTTACCAGCGGTGCTGCCGCCACGGTAAGTTAGGAACTGTGAAGATAGCTACCTGGAATGTGAACTCGCTCCGTGCCCGCGCCGACCGCGTTGAAGCCTGGCTTCAGCGCAGCGATTGCGACGTCCTGGCCATCCAGGAGACCAAGTGCAAGGACGACAACTTTCCGTGGGAACTCTTTGAACGGATGGGCTACGAAGTGGCCCACTTCGGCGTGAACCAGTGGAACGGCGTAGCCATCGCTTCCCGCGTGGGGCTCGAAGACGTGGAGCGGACGTTCCTTGACCAGCCCTCCTTCGGCAAGGCCGGCAAGGACCCCGTGCAGGAAGCCCGGGCCATGGCAGCAACGTGCGCAGGCATCCGGATCTGGAGCCTCTACGTTCCCAACGGACGCTCGCTGGACGACGAACACATGCCCTACAAGCTCAAGTGGCTGGAGAGCCTCAAGACGCACGCGCAGGGACTCGTCACCGAGAACCCCCAGGCCCAGGTTGCGCTGATGGGCGACTGGAACATCGCGCCCTTCGACGACGACGTCTGGGACATCGACCTGTTCGTGAACAACCGGTCCACCCACGTCAGCCCGCCGGAGCGTGCCGCATTCCACGCCTTCGAATCCGCCGGCTTCACGGACGTAGTCCGCCCCTACACCCCGGGCCCCGGCGTCTACACATACTGGGACTACACCCAGCTGCGCTTCCCCAAGCGCGAAGGCATGCGGATCGACTTCGTCCTGGCGTCCCCCGCCCTGGCGGGCCGGGTCACCGGCGCCTCGATCGACCGCGAGGAACGCAAGGGCAAGGGCGCCTCGGACCACGCCCCCGTGCTGGTGGAACTGGCGGATTGATGGCAGCCCCCTGGACCCTTCCAAGGAGACCGTGATGACCGGAAACCTCTACCGGGGCCAGGCCGGCCTGCCATTCTCCTCGACCCTGCGCGTCTACGAACCCCTCGACGCGTTCCCGGAAGAGCAACGCCCGGCCATCCAGGCCGCCGGCGCACGCACCGCCTCGCGTGCCGCCGTCGAAAACGCTGAACTGCTGGCATCCCTGGGCCGCATCACGCGCTCCGGCGGTGATCCGTTCCCCACGGGCCGCACCGACCTGGTCCGCGTCACCACGGCGCCGGCTTCCCAGGGCGGAACGTCCGACGACGACGCCGCTGCCGAGCCGGTGCTCCTGTACTGTCCCAGCCAGCTGGTCCTGCGGGCGGGGCTGGCGGCCAATGCCCTGATGGAAGGGATCCACGGTCCGCTGGCCGAACTGTTGATCCCCGAGGAGCAGCGGGACCGGCACCAGGAACGGATCGACCTGGTCAAGGCCCGCGACGGTTCCATCCGGGTGCACACGCGGGCGTCCACGTGGGGAATCCCATTCAGCTGGTTCTCGCTGTTCATGGAGTCGGACCACAAGGACGTTGTGGAGGCCGCCGGGCGGATCCTGACCGTGCGGGTGTGGGCGCCCATCACCGAAGCGTTGGAACGCGCCCGGTACGCGGTCGCCAATCTGGCGCTGGCGGCACCTGACCTGGACATGCTGGACGATCTGGCCCAGCTCACGGAGTGGCTGGAACAGTTCCACGTGGAGTCCATGGTGGAACTGGATTATGGCGCCGTGGCGGACAAGGTGTATCCGGACGATTCCCCCATGGACATCCGGCTGGGCATCGAGTGCCTTGCGGAGGGCGACATGACTGGAGCCGCGGCCGCGTACCGCCGGCTGGCGTCCCGGTGGATCCCCATCCGGCAACTGGCCCGCGCGTCCTGACGGCCGCGCGCCTTAGCGTTTAGCAGGCTGTTAGCCCTGCGGCGGGGCCGTGGTACGCCGCACGATAAGTTCGTGGGGTGCGACGGCGGACTGGACTGATCCCAGTTGGCCGTCCAGTTCGTCAAGGAGCATCTTGGTGGCCAGCTCCGCCTGTTCATCCGGGCGCTGCCCTACCGTGGTCAGGCCCATGGGATCGGCAAAATCGTGGTTATCGATGCCCACCACCGAGAGGTCCTCCGGCACCCGGACACCAAGCCTGGATGCTTCGAAGATGACCCCCATGGCCATTTCGTCCGAGGCGCAGAAGATGGCGGTTGGCTTGCCGCCGGGCCTGGACCACAACCTGCGAAGGGCTTCCTGCCCGCTCCGCACGGTGAAGTCGCCCCATTCGTCCCACTCCGGCCGGGTGGGAAGTCCGGCCGCCGTCATCACGTCCTTGAACGCCAGGATACGTACGCGGGGAACATCGAAGTTGAGGTCAGTCTCGTCGTCGCCATGCAACAGGGCGATGTCCCGGTGGCCCAGGTCGATGAGGTGCCGGACCGCTGTTGAGGCGGCGGCGTAGTCATCGATGCCGATGTAGGCGCACTCTTCCACATGGCCGCCCACCACAACCAGCGGGATATCGATCTTCTGCAGGTGGTCCAGCTCTTCGTGCGTCAACGCCATACACAGGACCAGGAGGGCGTCAATCTGCTTGTAGACCATGGTCTTACTGAACAGCCGTTCCCGGTTGCTGCCGTGCCCGCCCAGGTTGAAGAGGGAGAGGTTGTAGTGCCGGGCATGGAGTTCCCGGTCAGCCCCCTCAATGGCCTTGGAAAAGAACCACCGGCTGACGAACGGGGCCAGAACGCCGATGGTCTTGGTGCGGCCGGTGGCAAGGCCGGAGGCGGACGACGACGCTACGTAGCCCAGGTTCGCGGCAACCTCGAGGATCTTTTCCCGCGTTGCCGGCGAAACCCGGGGCAGTCCCCGGACCGCCCGCGACACGGTGGCAGTTGAGACACCTGCCGCCGCAGCAACGTCCTCGATACTGACGCCGTTGTGGCCGCCCCGTTGGGACCTCTCAGTTGTGCGTGCCACGGTGTCCCCTCAATAACTCCTTGCAGCGTAAGGCGCTCCGCCCTGCGTTACCCCAAACCTTCGTATTTTTGCATCCCGTCCAGGCATGGTGTTAAACGCAGCGGGATGTGACCTGTTACCTGCGTGCCGGGAGCTTGCGGCGGAGCCGCACCATGCCGTACAGCGCCAGGAGCGCTGCCAGCAGGCCAAGGGCCCAGCCGAGGGCGGGCTGGGCCGTCACCTCCATCCAGACGGTGACGACCAGCAGGACCAGCGCCCAAAAACCGAGGAATCCGATGATGATGTCGAAGTCCTCGCCGGACCTGGCACGCCGGCGGCTGCTTCCCGCCCCCGTCGAGCGGGAACGGGAAGCGTCGCCCGTCACTTGACTGCACCTGCTGTCAGGCCGGCCACAATCTTGCGCTGGAATACCAGCACCAGGATCACCAGCGGAATGGTGACGATGGTGCCTGCGGCCATGATGGCCGTGTACGGGATCTGGTTGGGCTGCGCGCCGGCAAAGCTGGCAATGGCAACCGTGACCGGTTTCGTGGCCTCATTCGACAGCTGGCTGGCGATCAGGAACTCGTTCCAGGAGGAGATGAACGCCAGGATCGCGGTGGTGAAGATGGCCGGTGCTGCCAGGGGCATGATCACCTTCCGGAACGCCTGGCCCTGAGTGCAGCCGTCAACACGGGCTGATTCCTCGAGCTCCCACGGCATCTCGCGGAAGAAGGAGGTCAGGGTGTAGACGGTGAGCGGCAGGACGAAGGAGATGTTCGGGATGATCAGGGCCTGGTAGCTGCCCATCCAGCCGATGTTGGTGAACAGCTGGAACAGCGGGGTGATAAGGGCAACGCCGGGGAACATGGAAGCGCCCAGGATGAAGCCCAGAACCAGGTACTTGAACCGGAAGTTCAGGCGCGCCAGTGCATACGCGGCGAACACACCGATCACCAGCGAGATCACAGTGACAGTGACGCCAATGAAAATACTGTTCAGCAGCGCCTGGCCGAACCTGTTGCCGAACGAGGTATCGAAGGCCGTGATGAAGTTGTCCAGCGTCACGTGCGTCGGCCACGGCGTGGTGTCGTAGGTGAAGCCAACCTCACGGAACGCCGTCACCACCATCCAGTAAGCGGGTGCAAGGCACCAGATCAGGATCACGGCGGCGCTGATGTACGTGCGGGCGCTCGCCCACTTCTCCCGGGTCTGCGAAGCTTTACGCCCCTTGTCCTGCTGCGCCCGCAGTGCGGTGGAGGCAGATGTGGTTGTCATTTCTTCCCCTTGCCGGTGGCTCCGCTTTGTTCCACAACGTTCGCACCAAGGAACCGGACGAAAATGAATGCGACCAGGAAGATGATGATGAACGTAATTGTGGACAACGCGGCTGCTGAATTGAACCCTTGCCTGATTTGGTTAATCACCAGGATGGACAGCGTGGTGGTGTTGTTGGCACCGCCGGTGAGGATGTACGGAAGGTCAAACATACGCAGCGCGTCCAGGGTACGGAACAGGATCGCCACCATCAGGGCCGGTTTGACGAGCGGAAGCGTGATCAGCCGGAAGCGCTGCCAGGCCGTGGTGCCGTCCACCTTTGCGGCTTCATACACTTCGGCAGGGATCATCTGCAGGCCTGCAAGGATGAGCAGCGCCATAAACGGCGTGGTCTTCCAGGTGTCGGCAATGATCACCGCCCATTTTGCGGGCCATTCACTGCCGGTCCACAGGATGGAGACATTGAACAGCTTGTTGATGATGCCGTTGAAATCGAACATAAAGAGCCACAGCTGCGCGGTAACGGCGGTGGGGATAGCCCATGGAACGAGCACGGCTGCGCGGACAAGGCCACGGCCCTTGAACGTCCGGGACATGATCATGGCCATCCAGAAACCGAGGACGGTTTCGAAGGCCACAGTAACCACCGTGAACAGGAATGTGGTGCCTGTCGCCGTCCAGAACTGGCCCCCGAGGGTGCCGGGCGGACAAGCGACCGTGCCGCCGCCTTGGGCCGCGCACTGCTGCCCCAGCCAGTTCACATAGTTCTGGATGCCCGCCGGGCCGCCGGCCGTAAACAGACCTGTAACCGGATCGAGTCCGGCGTCCTTCTGGAAGGACATGACGATCGCGCTGATGATCGGGTAAACGATCACAATGCCGAGCGCAATGATGGTGGGGGCAAGGAGCCATGTGGCCCACTTGCCCT
>NZ_JARHXQ010000264.1:0-6573 GCF_029222765.1 Arthrobacter sp. Cr_A7
GGCGTAGCCTTCCCACTTGCTGGCCTGGTGCTCGCCGTCCACGAAGCGGATGGTCCCGGATTTGGAACGCATCACGATGGACTGGGTCAAGACCTTGTCCTTGGAGTAGCGGACGCCCTTCAGGAGGTCACCGTCGGTGATGCCGGTGGCAGCGAAGTAGCAGTTGTCGCTGGAGACGAGGTCGTTGGTGGACAGGACGCGTTCCAGGTCGTGGCCGGCGTCGATTGCCTTCTGCTTTTCTTCGTCGCTGGTGGGCCACAGCCGGCCCTGGATCACGCCGCCAAGGGACTTGATGGCACAGGCCGCGACAATTCCTTCGGGGGTTCCGCCGATGCCCATCAGGGCGTCGACGCCGGTTCCGGAGCGGGCGGCGGCGATGGCACCGGCAACGTCTCCGTCCATGATGAACTTGGTGCGGGCGCCGGCCTCACGGATTTCCTCGACCAGCGGGCGGTGGCGGTCGCGGTCCAGGATCATGACGTTGAGCTGGTTCACCTTCACGCCCTTGGCCTTGGCGATCAGGTGGAGGTTCTGCTTCACCGGCAGGCGGAGGTCCACCATGTCGGCGGCTTCCGGGCCGGTGACGAGCTTCTCCATGTAGAACACGGCTGAGGGGTCGAACATGGAACCGCGTTCTGCCACGGCCAGGACCGCCAGCGCGTTGTTGATGCCCAGCGCGGTGAGCCGCGTTCCGTCGATGGGATCGACGGCCACATCGCATTCGGGGCCGGTGCCGTCACCGACGCGTTCGCCGTTGAACAGCATGGGGGCTTCGTCTTTTTCGCCTTCACCGATGACCACAACGCCGTTGAAGTGGACCGTCTGCAGGAAGGAGCGCATGGCGTCCACGGCAGCGCCGTCCGCCGTGTTCTTGTCGCCGAAACCCACCCAGTGTCCGCCGGCGATTGCCGCAGCTTCGGTAACCCGGACAAGCTCGAGGGCAAGGTTGCGGTCCGGCTCATCGTTGCCCACAGCCAGGGACGGTGAGATCGTGGAGTACTTCTGGGTCATGGACGCTGGTGACACGTGAACCTCTTCTTCGAGTGGCGATCATTGAACCCGCCCAGCCGGAACAGCCGGTCGGTGATTCCTCTACTTCCGATCATAGTCGCGCTTATAGCTCCCGGGACGGCGGATGACGCGGGTGCGCAATGTGCGGGAACGGAGCGGCCGGGCACCCGAGGGCGCCGAATAGAACTTGCGTCCCCGGATGGGCGACTATAGAGGGGTGAATGACATGCAGGAAAAGACCAGTCCCAGCCCCGAGCCGGCCGGATCCGCCGGCAGCCAGGGCGCAGGTGGAACGGGCGCGGATGCCCCGGTTAAGCCTGTCATTCCGGCCGCAGCGGCCAAACGTGCCAACGCTTCGGTGATCGGCATGATCATCGCCCTCGTGGTGAGCATCGCCGCGTTCCTGCCGATCATCCTGATGAACCCGCTGCCCAAAAGCGACGGCTACCGCCCGGACATCGACGTCGCGGCGGTCTCCAGGAATGCCGCGGATGTGGCGGGATTCACACCGGCGGCCCCCGACACGGGCGGCGCTTTCAGGCCGAACTACGCACGGTGGGAAGCGGGAACCGGCAGCGGGGTGCCCACGTGGGAGGTCGGCTTCCTGACACCCAAGGATTCGTTCATCGCCCTGGTGCAGACCACCAAGGCCAACCCCACCTGGCTGCTGCAACAGACCCGCAACGCGCCAGTCACCGGCTCGCGCAACGCAGGCGGCCAGGAGTGGGAGCTCCGGGACACCGGCAAAGGCGAGAAATCCCTGGTCCTCGACCACCGCGGAACTACCGTCATCCTGTCCGGCGCCGCCGAACTGGACGAGTTCGCCACCCTCGCTGACGCCGTCGTGAAGTCCATCGACAGCAATCCTGCCGTCACAGTTTCACCTGCGGCCACCACTGCCCCCTAAGGTAAGCAGGGTGACTACCTACCTGACTCCCGCACTTGCCTGGCGCCGCCTGCGCGAAGGAAATGAACGCTTTGTCAACGGTGAAACTTCCCACCCCAACCAGGACGCATCCCGCCGGTCCTCATTGGTGGAGAACCAGCACCCCTTCGCCGTGATTTTCGGCTGCTCGGATTCGCGCCTGGCCGCCGAGATCATCTTCGACGTCGGACTGGGTGACGTATTTGTGGTGCGGACCGCAGGCCAGGTGATTGACGACGCCGTCCTTGGCTCGCTTGAGTACAGCGTCGGTGTGCTCGGGGTCCCCCTGATCGTTGTCCTGGGCCACGACAGCTGCGGTGCCGTCTCCGCCACCAAGTCTGCCGTGGAGACCGGACAGATGCCCACCGGGTTCATCAGGGACCTTGTGGAGCGGATCACCCCGTCCGTCCTCACCTCGCTGCGCAACAACGAAACCGGGGTCAACGACATGGTGGTGGAACACGTGAAGCAGACCTCGCAGCGTCTGGTGGACAGCTCACGTGTGATTTCCGACGCAATCCAGGAAGGGCGGACTGCCGTCATCGGCCTGTCCTACAGCCTTGCGGAGGGCCGCGCGAACCTTGTTTCGGGAATCGGCGAGCTCTAGAAGGCGCCGAAAAGCCGCGCTGCCGGGACCCGTAGCATGCTCTTCACGGTTTTCGGTGGCGCGGCTGATCGCCCTAAGCTAACCCCATGACTTCCACTGAAGAATTCCGCATTGAACACGACACGATGGGCGAAGTCCGCGTCCCCGTGAACGCACTGTACCGTGCACAGACGCAGCGTGCAGTTGAAAACTTCCCCATCTCCGGCAAGACCTTGGAACGCGCCCACATCGAGGCCCTCGCCCGGGTCAAGAAGGCAGCGGCCCAGGCCAACGCTGAACTTGGAGTGCTCGACGGCGAGCTGGCCAAGGCGATCGCGGAGGCTGCCGATGAGGTAGCCACCGGCAAGTACGACGGCGACTTCCCCATCGACGTCTTCCAGACCGGTTCCGGCACGTCCTCGAACATGAACACCAACGAGGTCATCGCCGAACTGGCAACCCGGTCCCTCAAGGCTGCCGGAAGCGAGAAGGTTGTCCACCCGAACGACCACGTCAACGCCTCCCAGTCCTCGAATGACGTGTTCCCCACGTCCGTGCACGTGGCCGCAACCTCGGCCCTGATCAACGACCTCATCCCGGCCCTCGGCTACCTGGCCGAATCCCTGGAGCGCAAGGCCGTTGAGTTCAAGGACGTCGTCAAGTCCGGCCGCACCCACCTGATGGACGCCACCCCGGTCACGCTGGGCCAGGAATTCGGCGGCTACGCAGCACAGGTGCGCTACGGCATCGAGCGGATCAACGCTTCGCTCCCCCGCGTTGCCGAAGTTCCGCTGGGCGGCACCGCTGTTGGAACCGGCATCAACACCCCCGCAGGCTTCCCGGAGCGTGTGATCGAGCTCCTCGCCACGGACACGGGCCTGCCGCTGACCGAGGCCCGCGACCACTTCGAGGCACAGGCCAACCGCGACGGCCTCATCGAAGCGTCCAGCCAGCTGCGCAACATCGCCATCTCCTTCATGAAGATCAACAATGACCTGCGCTGGATGGGCTCCGGCCCCAACACCGGCCTCGGCGAAATCGCCATCCCGGACCTGCAGCCCGGCTCCTCGATCATGCCCGGCAAGGTCAACCCGGTCATCTGCGAGGCTTCCATCATGGTTGCCGCCCAGGTCATCGGCAACGACACCGCCATCGCCTGGTCCGGCACGAACGGCGCCTTCGAATTGAACGTCGGCATCCCGGTCATGGCCTCCAACCTGCTTGAATCCATCCGCCTGCTGGCCAACACCAGCCGGGTCATGGCCGACAAGATGATCGACGGCATCACGGCCAACGTGGAGCGCGCCCGCTTCCTGGCCGAGGCCTCGCCGTCCATCGTGACGCCGCTGAACAAGTACATCGGCTACGAAAACGCCGCCAAGATTGCCAAGACGGCCGTGGCCGAAGGCCTCACCGTCCGCCAGGCCACCGAGAAGCTCGGCTTCGTCGGTGACGGTGAAGGCAAGGTCTCCGAAGCCGACCTCGACAAGGCCCTGGATGTCACCACCATGACGTCCCCGGCCCACAAGGCCTGACACCCGCAGCAAGTACGACGGCGGCCGCCCACCTTCCCAGCGAAGGCGGGCGGCCGCCGTCGTTTAAGGCAGGTTGGCGCACCTTCGGCCTCAGGGCCGTCCCGCCGTCGTAGGCACGCAACTTTGCACTCTGGCTCTATCAGTGCAAAAATGTACTCCATGGAAGAAAGTGCAGTTATTGAGGGCGGGCTCCGCGAACGGAAGCGCGCCGCCACACGTGCAGCCATCACTGCCGCCGCACGGGCACTGACCGCAGAACATGGCCTCAACGGCTATACCGTGGAGGAAGTATGCGAGCGCGCCGACATCTCCCGCCGCACCTTCTTCAACTACTTCCCCACCAAGGAAGACGCGATCATTGGCCACGCGGACGATGACATCCCCGCGGACGTCATCAAGGAATTCATTGAGGGCGGCGCCTCGTCTCCGCCCGGTGAAATCTCCCCCACCCTGTTCCAGGACCTGGTGCGGCTCTCCCTGCGGCTTTCCGAGGGCATGGCCGGCTCCGAGGAGGACACCCGGCAGCTGATCGGCGTGATCAAAAAAGAGCCCCAGCTGATCCTGAGGATCATCGGCATCACCGAGCAGCGCGAGGCGCAGTTCGCCCGCGACGTCGCCCGCCGGGAAGGCGTGGCCGCGGACCATCCCGTGGTGCAGATGGCCGTGGTGTTGCTTGGCACCATCGCCCGCAAGAGCAGCATGGCCTACTTCTCCGACGGCAACACCCGCCCCTACGCCGACCTGCTGATGGAAAACATCACGGCCGCCAGCACGCTCTTCTCCCAGCCCCTCGGACACCCTGAAACCCCCGCCGCAGAAGGACAACCATGAGTATCGCCACCAAGCCGCCAGCGGGCCCCCTGCTGCTGACGCAGAAACGCATCTGGATCATCTTCTCGGCGCTGATCGCCGGGATGCTGCTGTCCAGCCTCGACCAGACCATTGTCTCCACCGCCATGCCCACCATCGTGGGCAAGCTCGGCGGGGTGGAACACCAGGCCTGGATTACGACTGCCTACCTGCTGGCCACGACCATAGTGATGCCCATCTATGGCAAGTTCGGCGACGTCCTGGGCCGGCGCAACCTCTTCCTGATAGCCATCGCGTTATTCACGCTCGCCTCGGTTGGCTGCGCCCTCGCCACCGATTTCTGGGGCTTTGTGATCTTCCGCGCCATCCAGGGCCTGGGCGGCGGCGGACTGATGATCCTCTCGCAGGCGATCATTGCCGACATCGTGCCCGCCAAGGACCGCGGCAAGTACATGGGCCCGCTCGGCGCCATCTTCGGCCTCTCCGCCGTGGCCGGTCCCCTGCTGGGCGGCTTCTTTGTGGACCACATGACCTGGGAATGGGCCTTCTACATCAACATCCCCATCGGCATCGCCGCTTTCGCCATCGCCTGGTTCACCCTGACGCTTCCCAACAAGAAGGCCGAAAAGCGGATCGACATCCTGGGCGTTGTTTTGCTCTCCGCCGCCACCACGTGCCTCATCTTCTTCACCGACTTCGGCGGCAAGAAGGACGAAGGCTGGGATTCCCCGTTGACCTGGGCCTTTGGTGCCGGGCTGCTGGTCTCGGCTGCCGCCTTTGTTATGGTCGAGCGCCGCGCCGAGGACCCCATCATTCCGCTGAGCCTCTTCCGGAACCGCATCTTCGTCAACGCCACGGCCATCGGCTTCACCCTGGGCCTGGGCATGTTTTCGGCGCTGGCCTTCGTGCCCACCTTCCTCCAGATGTCCTCCGGTACTTCGGCAGCGGAATCGGGCCTGCTGATGCTGCCGATGATGGCGGGCCTCATGGGCACCTCCATCTACTCGGGCATTCGGATCTCCAAGACCGGCAAGTACAGGATGTACCCCATCCTGGGTGCAGCCCTCACCATGGCGGCCATGCTGTGGATGACCACCCTTGCCGCTGCCACCCCCATCTGGGTCATCTGCGTCCAGCTGTTCTTCTTCGGGGCAGGGCTCGGCCTGATCATGCAGGTGACAGTCCTGGTGGTGCAGAACTCCGTCCCGGCCGGCCAGATCGGCACCGCCACCAGCACCAACAACTACTTCCGCGAGGTAGGAGCCGCCATGGGCGTGGCCGTGTTCGGCGCGATTTTCACCAACAGGCTGTCCGAGTCCCTTACCAGTGCTTTCACCGGCGCCGGCGCATCTGCTGAACAGGCGGCACAGTCCACCAGCACCCTGGATCCGCATGCGCTCACCCAGCTCCCGGAGCAGCTGCGTGATGCCGTGGTCAACGCCTACGCAGACTCCCTTGCCCCGGTGTTCTGGTACCTGCTGCCCTTTATCGCCGTGGCCCTGCTGCTGGCCATCACGCTCAAGCAGATCCCGCTCTCGGACACCGCCGGGATGGTGGCGCGCGGTGAGGCGGTCGGCGGTGAGGAAGCCGAGCTTCTTGCCGCCGGGCTTGCCGGCCAGGCCGGAAACAGCGTGAGGGACGACGACGGCGAGCTGGTCTCCCAAGGCCGCTGACCGCCGTCGTACTCCCCTCCGCCGTGGCCGGGA
>NZ_JARHXQ010000265.1:0-565 GCF_029222765.1 Arthrobacter sp. Cr_A7
GGCTGCATCCTTCCGTACGGCTGAATGTCAGCGCAGCCTTTACTCCTGAAGAAGTGATCGACTCCGTCCGGTCCGGCAGCACGGAGATCGGATTGGCGGGCTCCCGCACGCCTGTCCGTGTTCCAGGGGTCCAGGTCCTTGAATTGGAACGCCAGCCACTGATTCTCATCGTCAACCCGCAGGCGGACACCTTCCGCCCTGGAACGTCGATACAGCGCGAAGACCTGGCCGGCCACCGGCTGATCGCCAGCCAGCGCGGATCCCTCATGAGGTGGCTTGTCGATGACGCGTTGGCCCACGGGGTCAACACCGAAATTGTCGCCGAGGTCGCACACCGCACGTCCATCCTTCCCTTGGTGCTCGCGGGCGTGGGCCACGCGGTCATGCCCTCATCCTGGGCTCCGACCGCTCATAAAGCCGGGCTGCGGACTTTGTTGATCGAACCGGTTTCCCACTTGGACGTGGCAATACTGAGCCGAAAAGAAGACTTGACGCCGGCCGCCCGCGCCTTCCTGAAAGTCGCGGAATTGCACTCAGCTGCGGGTGATCTCGAACCAGCACCCGA
>NZ_JARHXQ010000266.1:0-9615 GCF_029222765.1 Arthrobacter sp. Cr_A7
GGCTGCGTGTTCGCCGGCGGCAGGTCCGGGTTCATGTCCTCCATGTTCGGATCCTCGGCCGTCCACACCTGGATGATCGCCCACGCCACGGCGGCCAGGGGGACGGACAGGACTGCGCCCACGATGCCTGCCAGGATGGTGCCGGCCGTCAGGGCCATCAGGATTACCAGGGCGTGGAGCTGCAGTGACTTGCCCATGACAATGGGCTGGAGGAGGTCGCCCTCCAGCTGGTTGACCGCGATGACCACGGCCACCACGATCAGGGCCACCACGGGCCCGTTGGCCACCAGTGCCACCAGCGCGGCCAGGATGCCGGCCACGGTGGCGCCCACCAGCGGGACGAAAGCTCCGATGAAGACGATGATGGCCAGCGGGAAGGCCAGCGGAACCTGCATGATCAGCAGCGCGGCGCCGATGGCCACCGTGTCCACCAGTGCCACGATGGCGGTGCCGCGGACGTAGCCGCCCAGGACCTCAAGGGTGCGGCTGCCAACCCGGCGGAGCTTGGCCTCGCGGGCCCCGCGGAACGGGCGGAGGAAGAAGTTCCAGATCTTGGCGCCATCCTTGAGGAAGAAGAACAGGATGACCACCATCAGGGCCGTGCCGGCGATGAACTCGGTCACCACAGACAGCCCGGTGATCGCTCCGGAACGGACCTGGCTGCTGGTGGCAAACTCGATGATTCCCTGACGGGCCTGCTCCAGCTGCTCCTGCTCGATGGGGATCGGCCCGGTGCGCAGGAACTGCTCAAGCTCGTCGAGGCCGGATGAAGCCTGCGCTGCCAGTTCGCCCCACTGGCTGCGAACCGAGAAGTAGATCACTGTGAAGACGCCGCCGAGCAGCAGCAGCAATCCGATGAACGCGATGCCCGTGGCCAGGCCTCCGCGCATTCCGCGGCGCCGCAGCATGTTCACGAACGGGCCGATGGCGGCTGCCAGGATCAGCGCGATCAGGATCGGAATGACCAGGAGCTTGATCTGCATCAGCGCGTAGACGGACACCACGGCGACGGTCAGGATCAGCAGGATCTGGGCCGCGCGGATGCCCACCCGTCCGAGCCCGTCGGACCAGAGTGCGCTGGGCGGCTTGGTTTCCCGGAGCTTCGCGCCCCGATGCAGGGCAGATTGTCCAAGGGGTTGGCCCTGTCGCGGTGCCCCTTCGGCTGCCGCCGCGGCCTCGGCGCCAGGTTTCGGCTGTGGGGTCTCGTTGCCCAACTCGTGTTCGGTCAGGCGTGTGGATCGCGCCATGGGAACTCCTCATCATCGGCGGCACCCGCCTGCGGGTGCAGGGCAGGCTTAACTACCTACGTCAGATAGTAAGCCTACTGACCGATTACGTGCCGAGCCACTCTGCGCAGGAGTTCAGGTTTCTGTTCACGGTGGCGACGGCGGCGTCCTCGTCGTGCCGTTCGATGGCCGCCAGCAGCAACTCGTGCCCTTCCTGGGGGAGCCCTTCGAAGCCCGGCCGGCCCTGCTGGGTGAGGAGGTCCTGGTGGAGGACGGGGCCAAAGCTGACGTAGAGCTCATGCAGCAGCGGGTTGCCGGAGGCCTGGGCCACCCGTTCGTGGAAGCCCCAGTCAGCCCGCGCCCAGCCCTCATAGTCCCTGCCTTTCCAGGCCTGGTCCCGGGTGGTGAGGAGCCCGCGCAGGGCGGTGACGTCGTCGTCGGTGGCGTTCCTTGCAGCCAGCCTCGCCGCCTGGGTGTCCAGCCCCAACCGGACTTCCAGGATGTGCTCCTCCGTGTGGTCCTGGTACATGCGGCGGGCGGCGCCGGAGATCTCGCTGGTGGCGCGGACGTAGGTGCCGTCGCCGCGGCGGACTTCCAGCATTCCGCTGTGCGCGAGGGCCTTGATGGCTTCGCGAAGGGTGCCGCGGGACACGCCGAGTCCGGCGATCAGTTCGGTCTCTGACGGGATGCGCTGGTTCAGCGGCCACTCGCCGGAGTGGACCATGGCGCGCAGTTTGGCGGTAACTTCATCGGCCAGGGGCGCGCGGGTGGAGGGGCTCAGTGCCATGGCGTCCTACTTTATCTGGTGTTGGCTTTGCCGGTCATCGGCGTGCCGGTGATCAGGTGGGCCACCACAATCTGGACCAGCGCCAGGGCCAGCAGGATCGCGAGGGGCAGGGTCCAGCCCCCGGTTGCCCCGTGCAGCAGGCCCATTCCGAAGGGCCCGGCCGTTGCCAGCAGGTAGCCGGAGGACTGCGCCAGGGTGGACAGCGCGGTGGTTTCGGCCGTGCTTGCCCCGCTGCGGCTGATCATCACCATCACCAGCGGGAAGATTCCGAGGCCAAAGCCCAGCAGGACGGCCGACACGAAGGAGAGCTGCACGGGCAGCACCAGCAGTGCCACCAGCCCCAGTGCCATGACGATGCTGACCAGGTAGAACGCCGGGCGCAGCATCCGCGGCCGTGACCCGATGGCGATCAGGACCATGCCGGCGGGGACCGAGACAAGCTGCATCAGTCCGAACATCAGCCCGCTGTCCGAGGCGCTGAGCCCCATGGTGGTGAGCATGTAGGGAAACCAGCTCAGCAGGGCGTAGGCGAGCAGGGCCTGCAGTGTGAAGATCGCGGTGAGGAGCACGCCTTGTCGGGTCCGCAGCAGCGGCCAGGGCGAGATGGCGCCCGGGGTGCCGCGGGAGCTGTTGCGGTGCGCGTGCAGCACCACGGGAAGGAAGCCAAGGAAGGCCGCGACGGCGGTGATTCCGATGGCGCCGACGGCCGCGGACGGCGATCCCAGCGCCTGCGCCAGGGGGACCACCGCTACGGCGGTGACGGTTGCACCGGTGGTCATCGTGACCGTATACATGGCGGTCATTAGAGAAGTCCGGGAGGCGAACTGCTCGCGGATGAAGGACGGCATCGCCACGTTGCAGACGGCCAGGCCGGACATCCCCACAACGCTGCCGGCAACCAGCATCCCGGTGGCCGGAATGCCGCGCAGCAGGAGACCGCCGGCCAGCATTGCCAGGGCCAGCAGAATCGCCTTCTCCACGCCCAGCCGCCCGGTGAGCCAGGACGTTCCCGCGCCGGCAAGTGCGAAGCAGAGGGTGGGAATGGAGGGAATGATTGCCGCCACCAGCGGGCCGTAGCCGAGCACGGTCTGCAGATCGTGCAGCAGCGCCGACGCCCCGGTAATCCCCGCACGAAGGTTCAGCCCGATGAGGACGAGCGCAATAACGCCGAAGACGACGGCGGACCGCGGCTTTGCCTGCACGGCCGGGACTGCCGCGGACGCGGGAGCGGCAGCGGCTGATGCCAAAGCGGCCGGAGCGGGAGCGGATGCGGCCGGCGAGGGCGGGGTGGCAGACATACTTCAAGGGTAAAGGTTAGACGTTTGATGTCTAGGGTTTTGTGGGCAAGCTCTCCCGGCTTTCCGGCCCGGGGCAATAGACTGCGAACGGGCGGATGCCGGGCATCCGGACTACGCACTGCAGCAATTGTGGAAGGACGGCTGTGAAGGCTTCCGAGGGACTTGAGGTCGAGAAAAAGTACGACGCCGGCGACGACGCCGTAGTGCCCCCGCTGCACGACCTGCCCGGCGTTGCCCGGGTGGGCGAGCCGCACACCGCGTTGCTGGAAGCCGTCTACTTCGATACCGCCAAGCACACCCTGGCCTCCCGCCGTATCACCCTGCGCCGCCGCACGGGCGGAACCGACGCGGGCTGGCACCTGAAACTGCCGCCCGAATCCTCCGCTTCCACAGGGGCCGAACCGCAGGAGCGCCGCGAGCTGCACGCCCCGCTGGGCCAGCCCGGCGTCGTTCCGGACAGCCTGCTGGCCCGCGTGCAGGCGTATGTGCGGGGAGCGGAGGTGGCCCCTGTGGTGCGGCTGCATACCGAACGCACCACCCATGCGCTGTACGGCGGGGACGGCGTGCACCTGGCGGACCTGGCCGATGACCGCGTGACGGCGGAGCGCCTGCACGGGCAGGATGTGTCCGGCGAAGCAGCCGGTGAAGGGCACAAGCAGCAGTGGCGTGAGTGGGAGCTGGAACTGGTCCACGGGGAGCCGGAACTCTTCGCCCCGGCCGAGCAGCTTCTGCTGGCAGCCGGCGCCCGTCCCGCCGGGCATGCCTCGAAGCTGGCCAAGGCCCTGGGCACGTCCGCCAGCCGCGAGGAGGGCACGCCCGCACTCCTGTCCGGGAAGAAGGCCCCGGCCGCCGCCGTCGTCACTGTTTACGTTGCGTCACAGATCGAGCAGCTCCTCGCCCAGGACGGGGCGGTGAGGCTGGAAGAACCGGAAGGCGTGCATGACATGCGTTCGGCCACGCGCCGGATCCGTTCCGGCCTGGCAGCGTACCGGAAGCTCTACCGGGCAGTGCCGGTGCGGCGGCTGCGGGACGAGCTGAAATGGCTGGGCCGGCTGCTCGGCGAGCCGCGGGACGCCGAGGTGCTGCTGGGCCACCTTCGTGGACACCTGGACAGTCTCCCTCCGGGCGAGGGTACCGACGCGGCGCGCGCCCGGGTGGAACGCCAGGCCGGAGCCACCTTCGACGCAGGGTACCAGCGCCTCCAGGAGGCCCTGCAGTCCAAACGCTACTTCAGGCTCCTGGACAGCCTCGAAGACTTCCGGGACAACCCGCCCGTGCGCGCCCAGGCCGTGGCGCCGGGACAGAGGGTGGCTGCGAAAGCCGTGGACAAGGCGGCGAAACGGCTGCGGCGCTCGCACAAGGCGGCCTCGCACGCCCGGCGCGGAACGGACCACGAGAACGCCCTCCACCAGGTGCGCAAGGACGCAAAGCGGCTCCGGCACGTGGCGGAATCAGCGGCCCTCGTGAAGGGCAAGCGGGCGGGCAAGGTGGCCAAGGCGGCCCACCGGCAGCAGAAAACCCTGGGCGATTACCATGACGCCGTGCTGGCCCGCGACCTGGTCGCCGGCCTCCGGTCGGACCGGGATCCTGCGGCAACGGCTGAAGCCTACGGGGCGCTGCAGAAACGGCAGGAAGAACTGATGGCGGCCGCCGAATCGAAGTACCGGAAGGCCCGCAAAAAGTCCCGCGACCTCCTGCGGCGCGGAGTCCTCTAGGCACAGGTCCAAGGCAACGCGGGGTCAGATACGGCCCCCGGAACGGCGGACATTGGGCCTGGAGTGACCCCGGGTTGGCTTACTTGCCCTGCCGCGCGGTCAACCGGGCCACTGCCAGGGCCAGCCACAGCTGCACCCGGTCCGAGGTGACCGACGGGTCGTATCCGGTCAGCTCGGTGATCTGGGCCAGCCGGTAGCGGACGGTGTTGCGGTGCAGGGTGAGCTCCTCGGCAACGGCCGCCACGGAACCGTTGTTGTTGAGGTAGCTTTCCAGCGTGGCCATCAGCTCGGCGCCATGGGCCGCATCGAAGGTGCGCAGCGGGTTCAGCGATTCCTGTGCCATGTCCGCCAGCGGCACGTCCTCGCTGGCCAGCAGCAGTGATGTCAGGCTCAGCCGCTCCGGCTCGTTGACGGGCAGTCCGTGGCTTGCCGCATCCCGGGCCTCGAAGTAGCTCCAGCGCAGGCCGTTCGGTTTGGTGTACGCGCCGCCGATTCCGATGGTGGCGTGGATCCCGGCCTCGGCAAGGTGGTCGCTGAGCTTCCGCGCCAGGGCTGGTGCCTTTCCGCCGTCGTCATTGACCACCAGGACCAGGTCCTTGCCGACGACGGCGGCAACGGCGTTCTCCAGGTCCCGCGGCACGGAGGTGCTCACCAGGGCCTTGTTGTGCGCGGCAGAGACGGCCAGCAGCACCACGTTCTTGCGGGTGCTGTTCACGCCCACGCCGGCCAGCCGGCGCTGCGCCTCGCTGGTTTCGAGCGCGCCGTGGATGACGTCCTCGAGCACCTGCCCGCACAGGGCGCGCTGCGCCTGGCGCTGCTTGACCATGTTGTTCAGCTCCACGCTGATCAGGTTCTGGGCGTAGCCGATGATGCCGGAGTCCTCGAACGGTTGCCGGACCCACAGGGTGCAGGCATCGCGGCGCCCGGTGGGGATGGGATAGGAGGACCAGGTGTCTGCGGACGGCGACTCGCTGCTGCTGTTGTAAAGCTGCGCCGTGAACTGGGTGAGGGCAATATCCGTCCGGAGCATGCTGCCCAGGTGCTTCAGGAGCTCGGCGAGCCCGCCGCCGGTCAGCAGCGCCCGGGCCAGCACCTGGTGCCCGGCGATCAGCCGCTCCAGCTTGGCATAGTGGTCCGCGGACTGGGCATCGGCCACCAGCTTGCCGATGGCGATGAACGGGGTTTCATAGGGGACCTCCACCACAGGCAAGCCCCACCGGTTGGCCTCGGCCAGGAGTGCCGGCGGCACGGCATCATGCGAGAGCCCCACACCGAATCCGATGCCCACGGCCCCGGCCCGCTGCACCTGGCGGACAAAGCGCCGCTGCTCCGGCGCGGAACGCAGCCGCAGCCCGGTGGTGAGGATCAGCTCGCCGCCGTTGATGAACCGCTGCGGATCCTCGAGCTCCGTGACCGCCACCCAGTTGATGTCCTGGTGCCAGGTGGTTTCGGCAACCCCTGCCTTGGAAAGCTTCAGGGAGTTCACGCCCAGCAGGGCAGCGAGGGAAATGGCCATGCATCAAGGATAAACGGGCTCTGGACAACCGCACTAAACACCGTAAGGAAGGGTGTGCAGGTGGCTATTCACTGGGCAGGGGCGCTGGCATAGGCTCAAGGCAGTTCCATCCATCCGCCCTGGTCCAATAACCCTGGCGCCGATGGCCCCTTACGAAAGAGGTTGCACACCGTGGTCCAAACCTTGCAGAACTTCATCAACGGACAGTTCGTCACCCCTGCCGGCACAGGCCTGCTGGACGTCGTGAACCCCACCAACGGCGAGGTGGTGGCCGTTGCGCCCATCTCCGTGCAGGCCGACGTCGATGCCGCGATGGCCGCTGCGAAGGACGCGTTCAAGACCTGGAAGCACGTCACCCCGGGCCAGCGTCAGCTGATGCTGCTCAAGCTCGCCGACGCCATCGAAGCCAACAGTGACGAACTGGTGGAGGCCCAACACCGCAACACCGGGCAGGTCCGGTCCCTGATCGCTTCCGAGGAAGTGGCCGCCGGCGCAGACCAGCTCCGCTTCTTCGCCGGTGCCGCGCGCATCCTGGAAGGCAAGTCCGCCGGCGAGTACTTCGAGGGCCACACCTCCTATGTCCGCCGCGAACCCATCGGCGTGGTGGCCCAGGTGGCCCCCTGGAACTACCCGTTCCTGATGGCCATCTGGAAGATCGGCCCCGCACTCGCCGCCGGCAACACGGTGGTCCTGAAGCCCTCGGACACCACCCCGGAATCCACCCTGGTCCTGGCCCGCCTGGCAGGGGACATCCTGCCCGCCGGCGTCCTCAACGTCATTCTCGGCACCGGCCAGACCGGCGCCATGATGGTGGAGCACAAGGTCCCCGGCCTGGTGTCCATCACCGGCTCCGTCCGGGCCGGCATCGCCGTCGCTTCCGGCGCCGCCAAGGGGCTCAAGCGCGCCCACCTCGAGCTGGGCGGCAAAGCTCCCGCCATCGTGTTCAAGGACGCCGACATCAAGAAGAGCGCGGCTGCCATCGCCGAGTTCGCGTTCTTCAACGCCGGCCAGGACTGCACCGCCATCACCCGCGTGCTGGTGGAGGATTCGGTGCATGACGACGTCGTGGCAGCCATGGTGGAACACACCAGGACCCTGCACACCGGCTCGCAGAACGACGAAGACAACTACTTCGGCCCGCTGAACAACGTGAACCACTTCAACGCCGTGACGTCCGTGGTGGAGAACCTGCCCGCGAACTGCCGCATCGAAACCGGCGGCCACCGGGCGGGGGAGAAGGGCTACTTCTTCGAGCCCACCATCATCACTGGCGCCAAGCAGACCGACGACGTGGTTCAGAAGGAAACCTTCGGCCCCGTCATCACCGTCCAGAGCTTCAGCACGGAGGAAGAAGCCGTTGAGCTCGCGAACGACGTTGAATACGCCCTCGCCTCCAGCGTCTGGACCACCAACCACGGCACGGCCATGCGCCTGAGCCGGGACCTGGACTTCGGTGCCGTCTGGATCAACACCCACATCCTGCTCACCGCCGAAATGCCGCACGGCGGCTTCAAGCAGTCCGGCTACGGCAAGGACCTCTCCATGTACGGCGTGGAGGACTACACCCGCATCAAGCACGTCATGAGCGCACTCGACTCATAAATTCTTCGGTCATTGAGCTTGTCGAAACCAAGATCTCGACAGGCTCGATCACCAGGCTCTGAAAGGAAAACCCATGACCACCACCGCATCCGATATCACCTTCCGCCTGGAGCAGAAGCGCCGCGTCCAGGCCGACTTCCCGGGCCCCAAGTCCCTCGCCCTCGCCGAGCGGCGCAAGTCCGTGGTGGCCGCGGGCGTCGCTTCCGGCGTTCCCGTATACGTGGCAGACGCCGACGGCGGCATCATCCATGACGTTGACGGCAACTCCTTCATCGATCTCGGCTCGGGCATCGCAGTCACCAGCGTGGGCGCGTCCGATCCCGCCGTCGTCGGTGCCGTCAAGGAAGCCGTGGAGCACTTCACCCACACCTGCTTCATGGTCACACCCTACGAAGGCTACGTGGCCGTCGCCGAGCAGCTGAACCGCCTCACCCCCGGTGACCACGAAAAGCGCACCGTCCTCTTCAACTCCGGCGCAGAAGCCGTGGAAAACGCCGTGAAGGTGGCCCGCCTCGCCACGGGGCGTGACGCCGTCGTGGCTTTCGACCACGCCTACCACGGCCGCACCAACCTCACCATGGCGCTGACCGCCAAGGCCATGCCCTACAAGACCAACTTCGGCCCGTTCGCGCCCGAGGTCTACCGCATGCCCATGAGTTACCCGTACCGCGAGGAAAACCCGGAGATCACCGGTGCCGAGGCTGCCAAGCGCGCCATCACCATGATTGAAAAGCAGATCGGCGGGGACCAGGTTGCCGCGATCATCATCGAGCCCATCCAGGGCGAGGGCGGTTTCATCGTTCCGGCTGAGGGCTTCCTGCCGGCGCTGGCTGCCTGGGCCAAGGAAAAGGGCATTGTCTTCATCGCCGACGAGGTCCAGTCCGGCTTCTGCCGCACCGGCGAATGGTTTGCCGTCAACCACGAGGGCGTCATCCCGGACATCATGACCCTTGCCAAGGGCATCGCCGGCGGCATGCCGCTGTCCGCCATCACCGGCCGCGCCGACCTGCTCGACGCCGTCCACCCCGGCGGCCTGGGCGGCACCTACGGCGGCAACCCGGTAGCCTGCGCGGCTGCCCTGGCATCCATCGGTTCCATGGAGGAATACGACCTGGCCGGCCGCGCCCGCCACATTGAAGCGGTTGCCACCACGCGCCTCCGTGAACTGCAGACTGAACTGGCCGGCACCGGCACAGGCGTTATCGGCGACATCCGCGGCCGCGGCGCCATGCTGGCCATCGAACTGGTCCAGGCCGGGTCCAAGGAACCCAACCCTGAACTGACCAAGGCTGTTGCTGCCGCCTGCCTGAAGGAAGGCGTCATCATCCTCACCTGCGGCACCTACGGCAATGTGATCCGCCTGCTGCCGCCGCTGGTCATCACCGATGACCTGCTGAACGACGGCCTGGACGTCCTCGCCGCCGCCATCAAGGCCAACGCTTAACCGGAAACGACTCCCTCCGGCAACGCC
>NZ_JARHXQ010000267.1:0-5247 GCF_029222765.1 Arthrobacter sp. Cr_A7
GGCTGGATCCTGGCAGCGCCTGGACTTAGGCGTCCACCGGCTTGATGGCGTGGATGCGGTCCAGGATGGCGTTCTTCAGGTTTTCCGGAGCTGCTTCGGTGCAGGAGCGCTTGACCATGTTGCGGATGACGCATTCAAGGTCGTACTGCTCCGTGCATTCCGGGCAGTCGTCAAGATGGTTCTTGATCTCCGAGATGTCCTCGCGGGTCAGCGCTCCGTCGAGGTACTCGTAGATGCGTTGCATCCGGGTGTCGTCGCAGTCGCCCAATCCCTGGCAGTCGCTCATTTCCTGTTCTCCTGTTGTGTGCTTGCAGCCGTGTCCTGTGAATCCGCGGCCGTTTTGAATCCCCGCTCCGCGGCGTACTCCGCGAGCATGTCCCGCAACATTTTCCGGCCGCGGTGGAGCCGGGACATCACGGTGCCGATAGGCGTGTTCATGATGTCTGAAATTTCCTTGTACGCGAACCCCTCGACATCAGCGAAGTAGACCGCAAGGCGGAATTCTTCCGGGATGTCCTGGAGCGCACGCTTGACGTCCGAATCCGGAAGGTGGTCCAGCGCCTCAGCCTCAGCAGAGCGGAGTCCACTGGAGGTGTGCGATTCTGCCCGCGCAAGCTGCCAGTCCTCGATGGTGTCCGAGTTGGACTGGAGGGGCTCACGCTGCCGCTTGCGGTAGAGGTTGATGTAGGTGTTCGTCAGGATGCGGTACAGCCATGCCTTCAGGTTGGTGCCCGGCTTGTACTGGTGGAACGCTGAGAACGCCTTGGTATAGGCCTCCTGGACGAGGTCTTCGGCGTCCGAAGGATTCCGTGCCATCCGCATCGCGGCGGAGTACAGCTGGTCAACGTACTGCATGGCGTCGCGCTCGAACCGCAGGCGGCGCTGTTCGGATGTTTCCGTGGAAACATCCACCACGTTTTCGGTGGTTTCAGCTCCGGGTTGTGGCGCCTCAGCCGCTTCGGACGCGGACGCCGCATCCGCGGCGCCCTTCACTTCGTTATTCGAAGCCTCATACATGGCCGACACGGCCGGATCCAGGGTGCTCATTGCCTTCAAGTCTACTGTCAGGCTGCGTGCACGCGGCGAGCCATACTCCGGAGGTTCCACCTCCAGGGAGCTCATTGCCACGGGGCCTGCCGCTTCGATTCCGTCCAACACCCGCCTCAAGGCCCAGCTCCGCTCATTGTTTTCGCACTTTGACTCGTGACCCGACCTTCGCGGACCCGTTTGGCATAACCCCTGCCCTTGGGCAAATATTCCCCAAAAGTGCAAGACTAGGACGGACTCCGCCGTTCACGACGCGGTTCGTCCATCCAGGAGGAAATCCATGTCCTTTGTCCGCACGCTCGCCCGGCCCATGCTGGCTTCCAGTTTCGTTCTTGCCGGCGTGGATAAGCTCAAAAACGCTGACGATACAGCGCAGCAGCTCTCCCCCCTGCTCCGCAAGGCCGCGGCATCGCTGCCGTTCCAGGCTGACGAGAAGATGCTTGCCCGGGTCATCGGCGGAACGCAGGTGGGCGCAGGCGTCCTGTTTGGGCTGGGCAAGTTCTCCAGGCTTTCGGCCACCCTGCTGACGGTCATTTCCCTGCTCAACACCTTCGTCGAATGGCGCAGCGCGGACATCAGCAGCAAGGAAGGCCGCGAGACGCGCCGCAACCAGCTGCTGAAGAACCTGTCCCTGAGCGGCGGCGCCCTGCTTGCCTCCGTGGACACCGCAGGCAAGCCGGGGCTGGCCTGGCGCGCCGAGCACCTGGCCGCCGATGCCCGGAAGGGCGCCTCGCACTTTGCTGCGGATGCCAGGAAGACCACGAACAAGAAGCTGTCCAAAGCGGACAAGGCCGTGCGCCGCGCCGTGGAACAGGCCACGGGGGCATAAGCACGAATGACCGCTGCAGCCGCCACCCGGGACGACTCCGGAGCTCCTGTTCCCCATTGGCCCGCACCTTTCGCCTCGCGGCCCGTTGATGCCACCGTCACGGTTCCCGGTTCGAAATCACTGACCAACAGGTACCTCGTCCTCGCGGCGCTGGCCGATGGTCCGTCCCGCCTGCGGGCTCCCCTGCACTCCCGCGACTCGGCCCTGATGATCGAGGCCCTCCGCCAGCTCGGTGCCCGCATCACTGAAGTGCCCGGTGACGGCGCCTTTGGGCCGGACCTCGAGGTGGTTCCGCTGGGACAGGACACGGCTGCTCCCCTCACCAGGATCGACTGCGGCCTGGCGGGCACGGTGATGCGGTTCGTCCCGCCGCTCGCGGCCCTCCGCAACGGGGACAGCGTGTTCGACGGCGATCCGCACGCCCGCAAGCGGCCTATGGGAACCATCATCGAAGCGCTCAAGGCGCTGGGGGTGGGCGTATCCGCGGAAGGCGGCGGCGCCCCGGCGTCTCTGCCGTTCGTGGTGGAAGGCACCGGAGAAGTCCGCGGCGGCCACCTGGTCATCGACGCGAGCGCTTCCTCCCAGTTTGTCTCCGCGCTTCTGCTGGTGGGGGCGCAGTTCACCGAGGGCCTCCACCTGGAGCACGTCGGCAAGCCGGTGCCCAGCCTGGACCACATCAACATGACGGTCGCCGTCCTCCGTGGCGCCGGCGTGTCCGTTGATGATTCAGTCCCCAACCACTGGGTTGTCTCACCGGGGCCCATCCGCGCTTTTGACCAGCGGATTGAGCAGGACCTTTCGAATGCCGGGCCGTTCCTCGCGGCAGCACTGGCTTCGGGCGGAACGGTCCGGATCCCGGGCTGGCCTGAGCAGACGCAGCAGGTGGGTGACCTCTGGCGCAGCATCCTGGCCGAGATGGGCGCCAAGGTGACGTTTTCGGACGGGGTTCTGACGGTCACCGGCGGTCCGGAGATCAAGGGCGCTGACTTTGCTGATACCAGCGAGCTGGCGCCCACCGTGGCGGCACTGTGCGCCCTGGCCACCGGCCCCTCCCGGCTCAGCGGCATTGCCCACCTGCGCGGACACGAGACGGACCGCCTGGCCGCGCTGGTGACAGAGATTAACCGCCTTGGCGGTGATGCCGAGGAGACCAGTGACGGCCTGGTCATCCGCCCCGCACGGCTGCACGCCGGCGTCGTACACAGCTATGCGGACCACCGCATGGCTACCGCCGGCGCCATCCTGGGCCTGGCTGTCGACGGTATCCAGGTGGAGGATATCGCTACCACGGCGAAGACCATGCCTGATTTCCCGCGGCTGTGGGCGGACATGCTTGCCCAGGGCGGCGCATCCGAAAAGGAGGCCGACGCCGGGGCGGAAGGTTCCAGCGGTGGCGCGGCGAACTGACTCGTGGGACGAATCGGACGTCCGCATCCGGCCCAGCAAGAAGGGCTCCCGGCCCCGCACGAAGGACCGGCCCAGCCACGACGACGCCGTCACAGGCCGCATCATCACCGTGGACCGGGGCCGCTACACCGCCGTGGTGGGCGAAGATTCCGGCAACGAACGCACGGTGATTGCCGCGCGGGCCCGCGAGCTGCGGCGCTCCCCCGTGGTGGCCGGTGACTTCGTTTCACTGGTGGGGGACGTATCCGGCGAACCCGATACCCTGGCCCGGCTGGTGAAAATCCAGGACCGGAAGACCCTCCTGCGGCGCAGCGCCGATGACACCGACCCTGTGGAGCGGGCCGTGGTGGCAAACGCGGACCAGCTGGTGATCGTGGTGGCGGCAGCCAATCCCGAGCCGCGCACCGGCTTCATCGACCGGGCGCTGGTGGCAGCATACGACGCCGGCATCGAGCCGATCCTGCTCGTCACCAAGGCCGACGTCAAGGACCCGGCGGAGCTGCTGTCCAACTACACGCACCTGGACTTCCCGGTGATCATCAGCCGCACCGCCGATATCAAGGCGTCCGGCATCGATGCACGGTCCGACGACGGACTGTCCGCCCGGCTGGACAGCGCAGCGGTCGCCGAACTCAGGGCCCACCTCGACGGGAAGGTCACGGTCATGCTGGGGCACTCCGGCGTCGGGAAGTCCACCATGGTCAACGCGCTTACGGGTGCGGAAAGGGCCACCGGCGGAGTGAATGCGGTGACCGGACGGGGCCGGCACACGTCGTCGTCGGCCCTGGCTCTGCGGCTTGCGGACGCACCTCCCGGCAGCTGGATCATCGACACCCCGGGCATCCGGTCCTTCGGACTGGCGCACGTGGATCCGGACCGGATCCTGCGGTCCTTCCCGGACCTTTCGCCGGGCATCGATGACTGTGAACGCGGCTGCAAGCACACTGCCACGGCGGTGGACTGCGGCCTGGACGCCTGGGTGGCCGGAGGCCATGCGGGTCCCACCGGCGAAGCCCGGCTTGCATCCCTGCGGAGGCTCCTCGGAGCGGATCCCCGCATGGAAGCGCAGGAGACCAAGGAGCTCGGCAGCGTCAACTGACAACGCCGATCTCCCAGCAGAACCGCCCGCAGACGGTAGTTTGGAACCATGATCCAACCCGCTTCGAGCTACAACGATGACCTGCGCCTGGCCCATGTCCTGGCCGACTCCGTGGATGACCAGACCATGAGCCGCTTCAAGGCACTGGACCTCCACGTGGAGACCAAGCCTGACCTGACGCCGGTCACCGATGCGGACAAGGCAGCGGAGGAAGCCATCCGCGGCCAGCTCTCCCGTTCCCGTCCACGGGACGCAGTACTCGGTGAGGAGTTTGGCAGCACCGGCCACGGCTCGCGCAGGTGGATCATCGATCCCATCGACGGCACCAAGAATTTTGTCCGCGGCGTGCCCGTGTGGGCCACCCTTATTGCCCTGGTTGACGAGGGCGAGCCGGTAGTTGGCGTGGTCAGTGCCCCGGCACTGGGCAAGCGATGGTGGGCGGCCAAGGGCATGGGCGCCTACATGGGCCGTTCACTTGCCGCGGCCACCCGGTTGCGGGTGTCCGACGTCTCCAGCCTGTCCGACGCTTCACTGTCATATTCCAGCCTGGGCGGATGGAAGGAACGCGGAAACCTTGACGAGTTCCTTGGCCTGACCGAGGACGTCTGGCGGACCCGGGCATTTGGCGACTTCTGGTCATACTGCATGGTGGCCGAAGGGTCGGTGGACATCGCCTGCGAACCCGAGCTCAACCTCTACGACATGGCGGCCCTGGTACCGATCGTGGTGGAGGCGGGCGGCCGCTTCACATCGCTGGAGGGCGAGGACGGTCCGTTCGGCGGCAACGCCCTAGCCACCAACTCCATCCTGCACTCCGAGGTGCTGCAGCGGTTGAACCCGGGCCTCGACGACCTTCTCTGACCCC
>NZ_JARHXQ010000268.1:0-14551 GCF_029222765.1 Arthrobacter sp. Cr_A7
GGCTTTGTCATGGGAAATACGAGCTACGGCGGCCGGGACACCGTGCTGCGCGTGGCCCTGCCGGACGAGCTGGCCTCCATCGAGGCAGCAGCCGAACGCCTGCGGTCCCTGACTGCGGGGACTGCCATGCTCACCTCCGAAGGGACGGAGTGGGTTGATGTCCCGCTCCCCTGACGTTTCCCTGGTGGACGTGGACGACGCCGTCATGGAAGCGCTCCTGGCCCTGGCGAAGCGCGACGCGTCCCCGGATGAGGTTGCACCGCCGCTGGGCGGGCCGGGCTGGAACCCGGAACGTACCGCCTGGTTCCGCAGCTACCACCGCGCCGCCGCGGACGGCCTGAACGGGGAAGCCGCTGAGAAGACGTGGGGCGTTGTGTCCGGCGGCACCCTTGCCGGGTCTGTACGGCTCCGCAGGATCGACGACGGCGGCTGCGGCACTGCGGCCGAAACGGGCATCTGGCCCGGCAGGAGTTTCCGGTCCCACGGGATCGGAAGTGCCGCGTTGCGGCTGGTCCTTGACGAGGCGCGCCACGCCGGCCTGGCGCGGGTGGTTGCGCGCACCCTGGCCGGCAACCTGGGCGCGCAGCGCCTCCTGGCCGGGCTTGGCTGCGACCTGACGCACGACGACGACGGGACGGTGGGCGCCGTCGTCGAACTTTAAGAAGCGCCTGCCGCCGGGACACGCCGCCTGGCCGGCCGGCTTAAGCGCAACAGGCCCCCTGCTTCCGCAGGAGGCCTGTTGCGATGGCACCGGGACAGCCCGGTGCCGGTGGCAATTAGTTGCCGGTCAGCTTCTCGCGCAGGGCGGCAAGAGCCTCATCCGAAGCCAGGGTGCCGGCGCCGGTGTCGGCGGCAGCAGGCTCGGAGGAGTAGCTGGTGGCGCCGGAGTCGCCGTCACCGGACGTTGCAGCAGCAGCGTCGTCGGCAGCGTGCTGGGCAACCTGCTTCTTGTGGGCTTCCCAACGGGTCTGGGCGTCAGCGTACTGCTGCTCCCAGGCGGCGCGCTGGTTCTCGTAGCCTTCAAGCCACTCGTTGGACTCGGGATCGAAGCCCTCGGGGTACTTGTAGTTGCCCTCTTCGTCGTACTCTGCGGCCATGCCGTACAGAGCGGGATCGAATTCGGTGCTGTCGGCGTCGACGCCCTCGTTGGCCTGCTTGAGGGACAGCGAGATGCGGCGGCGCTCCAGGTCGATGTCGATGACCTTGACGAACAGTTCGTCGCCAACGGAGACAACCTGCTCGGCCAGCTCCACGTGGCGGACAGCCAGTTCGGAGATGTGCACGAGGCCTTCGATGCCGTCTTCGACGCGGACGAACGCACCGAACGGAACGAGCTTGGTGACCTTACCCGGAACAACCTGGCCGAGGGCGTGGGTGCGGGCGAAGGTCTGCCACGGATCTTCCTGCGTAGCCTTGAGCGACAGGGAGACGCGCTCGCGGTCCAGGTCCACCTCGAGAACCTCGACGGTGACTTCCTGGCCAACTTCGACAACCTCGGACGGGTGGTCGATGTGCTTCCAGGACAGCTCGGAAACGTGAACCAGGCCGTCTACGCCGCCCAGGTCCACGAAGGCACCGAAGTTGACGATGGAGGAAACGACGCCGGGACGAACCTGGCCCTTTTCCAGCTTGTTGAGGAACGTGGAGCGGACCTCGGACTGCGTCTGCTCGAGCCATGCACGGCGGGACAGCACAACGTTGTTGCGGTTCTTGTCCAGCTCGATGATCTTGGCTTCGATCTGCTGACCGATGTACGGAGCAAGGTCGCGCACACGGCGCATCTCGACGAGGGATGCGGGCAGGAAGCCGCGCAGGCCGATGTCGAGGATAAGACCACCCTTGACAACCTCGATGACGGTACCGGTGACAACACCGTCTTCTTCCTTGACCTTCTCGATGTCGCCCCAGGCACGCTCGTACTGAGCACGCTTCTTGGAGAGGATCAGACGGCCTTCTTTGTCTTCCTTGGTGAGCACCAGGGCTTCGACCTGATCGCCAACGGAGACGACGTCTCCGGGATCAACGTCGTGCTTGATGGACAGCTCGCGGGAGGGGATGACACCTTCGGTCTTGTAACCGATGTCGAGCAGGACTTCATCGCGGTCGACCTTGACGACGGTACCTTCGACGAGGTCTCCGTCGTTGAAGTACTTGATGGTGGCGTCGACAGCTGCGAGGAAGTCCTCAGCGGTACCGATGTCGTTGATCGCGACTACGGGGGTACCGGGCTTCTCGGTGGAGGTGATGGTCATGTAGTAGGGGCTCCGTTGTGGATAGTTAGTCGGTCAGGCAAACCGGCGCGCCCGCGTTATGGAACGCAGGCGCGATTCGCGGTGAATCCGACGGATCCTCCGGGTCATCCTGATTTTGTGGATTGTAGAAAACGTGCACGTGGTACACGCCCGTTTATTCTAGTCGCAGGCTGCAACAAGGGTCAAAGCGGCGCCGTTGACACATCCCTGTCAGAAGTGCGTCATGCAGTGCGTGGCCCGCTCCACGGCGAACATCTGCCGGGCTTTGAGCGCAGCGCCGGCGGTGTTTTCGCGGATCTTTCCTGCTGCCGCCAGCGTGACGGGGCAGACGCCGCCCAGGTAGATCGAGGACAGCGCAGAAACGTCGAGCGCCAGGTCTGCGGCGGCGCCGTCGGACAGGCGTTCGACGGCGGCCTGGCCGCCCTCCACTGCCAGCGCGTAGGTTCCCGCCGCGAGGCCCAGCGGGTCACGGAGGTCCAGGACGAGCTTCCCGTCAGCCGGGTAGTGCCGGGCTGCCAGGGCTTTGGGAGCGTCGAGGATCCGGAGCCAGAGCATGTCCCTGCTGTCCGAGGATTCGATGCAGCGCGGATCGGTGAGGGCCCAGGCCAGAGGGTCGTCCAGCGGGGCTACACCCCAGGAGACGCATTCCACGAGGTCGATGGCCGCCAGGTACTGCCACAGCTCGAGGTAGGCGTCATTGGTGGCTGCCAGCAGGTCCACCACCTCCACGGTGTACGGCTTGGTGTCCCAGCCCAGGAACTTGTACGAGACGTAGCCGTCAACGTCACCGCCAGGGCCGTAGTGGAGGGCCACCTTGACGGCGGGATCCTCCTTGCCTTCGTGGCCCATTGACCCGGAGGCAAGTTGGCGGTACCACTCCTGCCGGCCGATGGATCCCGGAGTCAGCCTGTGCACGCGCTCAAAGACCGCGGGAGCCAGGTCCAGCAGGGCTTTGGGGTCTGCAACCTCCACGCTGCCCGTGGCTTGGTGCTGGAGGCTGAACCGGGAGGTGGTGTCCACCTTAACGGCCCTTTCGAAGCTGGCCACTCCGTAGCCGAAGCGCCCGTAGATGGTCCCTTCGGAGGCGGTGAGCGCTGCCATGGCGATGCCGTCCTCCCGGGCAAGCCGCAGGTCCTCGCCCATCATGCGGCGGAGCAGGCCACGGCGGCGGTGCGAGGTCCGCACCGTCACCGAGGTGACCAGCTGGGTGTCCAGGGTCCGGCCGAACCCGATGTTGAGGGTCTTGCGGAACGTCGCGAAGGTGGCCACGGGCACTTCCGCGGGCATCGACGACGGCGCTACAGTTCCGGTCTGGTACGCCCCGGTGAGGACACGTCCGTCAGCCTCGTAGGTGGCCAGGGCCTTCGCCACATGCTCGGGCGTCCGGGTGGCCTCGTGGAACCCGAAGGACACGGCCCGGCTCCAGGTGTCCGCTTCGGTGTAGCCGGTCTGTCCCTTGGATACCGCGCCGAAGCGCCGGATTTCATAGTTTCCGCTCAGATCAGCCATTTGTCCGAGCCTAGTCAATGATTCCGGCGCCTGGCCAGCATAAACACGCCGGTCACGCGGAGCGCACGAGTTAGTGGCCGGCGTCGTACCAGCTGGGTCCGACGCCGATCTGGACCTCCAGGGGCACGCTGAGGTCCGCTGCGGCGCCCATCTGCTCGGTGACGAGCTTCTCCACGGCCGCGCGCTCCCCCGCGGCCACTTCGAGGACCAGTTCGTCGTGGACCTGCAGCAGCATCCGGGACTTCAGGCCCTGGGCCTGCAGTCCGGCGTGGACTCCCAGCATGGCGCGCTTGATGATGTCCGCGGCCGAGCCCTGGATGGGGCTGTTGAGGGCGATGCGTTCAGCGTTCTCCCGCAGTTGCCGGTCGGTGCTGGTGAGGTCCGGAAGGTAGCGGCGGCGCCCTTCGATCGTGGCCGTGTACCCGTCCACGCGGGCCTGGTCAACCACGCCGCGGAGGTAGTCGCGGACGGCGCCGAACCGGTCGAAGTAGTCCTTCATGAGGGTGCGGGCCTCGTCGACCGAGATCTCCAGCTGCTTGGACAGGCCGAAGGAGGTCAGCCCGTACGCGAGCCCGTAGGACATGGCCTTAACCTTTGAGCGCATGGCGCTGGTGACTTCGCTGGTGGGCACGTGGAAAATGTTCGAGCCCACGAACCGGTGCAGGTCCTCGCCGTCGCGGTATGCCTGGATCAGGCCCTCGTCGCCGGACAGGTGCGCCATGATCCGCATTTCGATCTGCGAGTAGTCGGCGGACAGCAGGCATTCGTAGCCCTCGCTCACTACGAAGATTCCGCGGACCCGGCGGCCTTCCTCACTGCGGATGGGGATGTTCTGCAGGTTGGGGTTGTTCGAGGAGATCCGGCCGGTGGCCGCTACGTTCTGGGCGTAGGTGGTGTGGATGCGGCCGTCTTCCGCCACGGACTTCTTCAGCGACTCGAGCATCTGCCGCAGCTTGGATGCCTCACGGTGCGCCATGAGCTGGACCAGGAATTCGTGCCCGGTTTTCTCCAGGAGGTTCTTCAGCGAGGCGGCGTCTGTGGTGTAGCCGGATTTGATCTTCTTGGTCTTGGGCAGCTGGAGCTCATCGAACAGGACGGTCTGCAGCTGCTTGGGCGATCCCAGGTTCACTTCGTGGCCGATGGCCGCGAACGCCTGCTCCTGCGCGTGGTCGATGACCCTGGCAAGATCGGCGAGCTGCTCATCCATGCGGTCCATGTCGATGGCGATGCCGGCAAGTTCCATGTCGGCCAGCACCCGGCTGACCGGCAGTTCGAGGGTGGACAGCAGCTCCTCCGCCTTGCGCTCATTGAGCTCGGTCTCGAAGTATCGGCTGAGGGACTGCACGACGGCGGCTGCCTGGACCAGTGCGTCGGCGGCGGCGGTATCGTCCCCGTCGAACGACAGTTCCAGCTGTCCGGCCTTGGCGGTGGCGGCAGGAATTCCGACATTCAGGTGGTGCTGGGCGAGCTCGTCGAGTTCGTAGGAGCGGCGGTCAGGCTGGATGAGGTACCCGGAAATCGAGGTGTCGTCCACCACGCCCTCCAGCTCCAGCCCGCGTGCCGTCAGTGCCTTCAGGGCGGCCTTGAAGCCGTGCATCACCTTGGGCGCTTCGGGGTCCCGCAGCCAGCCGGCCAGCACGTTCTCGGTCTCCGCATCCTGGCCGGACAGGTCGACGTAAACAGCGGCATCGTCCCGGACGATGGCCAGCGCTGCGGCGTCCTCGCCGATCCGTCCGGGAATGAGGTCCACCGCCAGGGCGGAGCGCTGCCCCGCCCCCGCAGCCAGGAATGCCTCCAGTTCGGCGGCGCTGGCAGGTGTGGTGTATTCGGGGGCGTCGATGCTCTCCCGCTCAGCAGCCGGTGTTTCCTGGTCACTGTAGAGGGCGAAGAGCCGGCTGCGGATGGTCTTGAACTCGAGTTGGTCGAACAGATCCTCCAGCGCTGCCTGGTCCGGGCGCGGCTGGTACAGGTCATCAAGCGTGACGGGAAGCTCCAGGTCCGTGTGGAGCTGATTGAGCATACGGTTCCGCTTCACGTTTTCGACGTTCTCCCGCAGGGCGTCGCCCACCTTCCCGCCGATGGAGTCCAGGTGCTCAAGGACACCTTCGAGTCCGCCGTAAAGGTTGATCCACTTGGCCGCGGTCTTCGGGCCGACGCCGGGCACACCGGGAAGGTTGTCCGCGGTCTCCCCCACCAGCGCGGCAAGGTCGGAGTACCGGGACGGGCTGACGAAGTACTTGGCTTCGATGGCAGCGGCGTCCATCCGCGGGATGTCGCTCACGCCCTTCTTGGGATAGAGCACGAAGACGTTGTCCGTGATGAGCTGGAACGCGTCCCGGTCACCCGAAACCAGCAGCACCTCAAATCCTGCCTTCTCACCCATTGCGGCAAGGGTGGCAAGGATGTCATCCGCCTCGTAGCCCGGCAGCTTGATGGTCTTGATGCCCCAGGCCTCCATGACCTGCGCGATCAGGTCGATCTGGCCGCTCATCTCCCGGGGCGTCTCATTCCGGCCGCCCTTGTACTCGCTGTACTGGGACTTGCGGTGGGTGGTCTCGTCCGAAACGTCGAAGGCCACGGCGATGTGGGTGGGCTGCTGTTCCTTGATCAGGTTAATCAGCATGGACGTAAAGCCGTGGATGGCGTTCGTGTGCTGCCCGTTCATTGTGGAGAACTTGTCCGCGGGCAGGGCAAAGAAGGCACGGAAAGCCATGGAGTGGCCGTCCAGCACCAGAAGCCTCGGCTGGCCTGTCATGGGCACCACGGGGGCTGCGGTAGCTGAAACGGATTCACCGGCGGAGGCAGGAACTTTCTCCTTGACGGCGGTGCCGCCCTGGGCGCTTCCGCCTTCCAGGGCGGGGTCCTGCGGAAGAACTTGGGACGGAAAAGGGGCCGGTTTGGTTGTTTCACTCACAGGTGCCAGCCTAGTTGGCATGATGGACAATTTCACGCCCGGACCATTCGCTGACGAGCTGACGGCCGCGGGCGTCCCGGATCACCTGCACGGCTGGCTGGGCCGGTTTGGGATCGGGGCCCTGGTGGTGAAAATGGGGATCCATTTCCTCGAGATGAGCCCGGAACGGACCGTCGCCACCATGCCTGTAGAGGGAAACACGCAGGTGGCAGGAATCCTGCACGGCGGCGCGCATGTTGTGCTCGCCGAAACGCTGGGCTCGTTTTCGGCGGGCATGCACGCCGGGCAGGGCCGCCACGCGGTAGGCATCGAGGTCAGCGCCACCCATCACCGGTCCATCTCCAAAGGGCTTGTCACCGGGACGTGCACGGCCATCCACCTGGGCCGGACACTGGCCACGCACGAGATCGTGATGACGGATGAGCACGGAAGGCGGCTTTCCACGGCAAGGATCACCAACATGATCCGGGACAACGCCGAGCCGCCCCAGGGATAGCGGGACTCTCCGCCACGTCGTTTTCGCAGCGGACCCGGCACGGGACACGGCGCCCCATAGCTCGTAGCGTTGACCGGCCCGGAACGGACTGATTGTCGTACCCTCCTGGGATGCTTTCGGTATGCAAACGAACCCGGTGGTGGTGCAGGCAGAGGAAGCGGTTGACGCCTCTGTTGCTGCGTTTACTGCTGTGCTGGCTGGCAGCGGTTTCGCCGTTTCCGGTGCTGTCTCCCTTGCCCCCGGCAGGGCTGAGGCTCCGGCTGGAGTTGATGATGACCCGTTGTGGCGGGCTGCTGACGGAGCCTTGGATGTCCTTGCCGGGGTAGCCCGGTGCGAAGCGAAGCTGGCCGCGTTGAAGGTGCAGGCCGTGGCGGTGTTGACCGCGGCCCTGAAGGCCTTGGACGCTCCGGCCGCCTCAGCATACGCGCGGCTATGGCGCAGGACAGGAGCTTGGTCGCTGAGGTCGGGTGTGCGCTGGCTATTGGGGACCGGGCCGCTGGTGCCCTGCTGGCTGAGTCCCATGCCCTGACCACCTCCCTGCCCCGTACGCTGGCCGCCCTGCAGGCAGGGATGGTCTCCTGGGCCCATGCCCGGACAATGGTGGAACAAACGGTGACCCTTGACCCCGCGGCGGCCAGCGCGCTGGAGGCGCACTTCCTTGACCCGGGCGCACCCAACCCGGCCAGGGGCTGTCCGGTCGGGGAGATGCCCGCGTACCGGTTCAGAGCCAAAGCCCGGATGTGGCGGGAACGGCACCACCCGGAAAGCCTGGAGAAGCGCCACGCCAGGTCCGTCGCGGACCGGCGCGTCGAGCACTGCCCGGACAACGACGCGATGGCCTGGATCTCCGCCTACCTGCCCGCGGTAACCGCCACTGCGGTCTGGAACCACTGCACCGCCGCGGCGCGCCGGCTGGAGGGCCCGAACGAGCGGCGCACCCTTTCCCAGCGGCGCGCCGACGAATTCACCGCAGCACTCCTCGACGGGAACAGCACCGGCGCCGTCCGCTACGGCCGCGACGGTGCTGATGGGGCAGACGCAGCCCGCGGGGAGGAAGGGGCTTCCGGGCCGTCGTCGTGGATCAGGCCGCAGGTGCTGGTCACGGTGCCCGTGTTCTCGCTGATAGGACTGACCGACGAGCCGGCGATGCTGGACGGGCACGGCCCAATCCCGGCGTCGATGGCCCGGGACCTCGTCGCCAACGGGGCCGGGTCGTTTTATCCGGTGCTGGTGGATCCCCGTGACGGGGCGCCGTTGGAGATCGGCCGCACGAGATACCGGGTGGGCACCGCGATGCGGAACTGGCTGCGGATGCGGGACGGCAAGTGCCCCTTCCCGGGCTGCAGCAACCACTCCCTCGACAACGAAGCCGACCACATCCTCGCCTGGCATCACGGCGGCACCACCGGCATCAGCAACCTGGGACAGCCCTGCCCGAAACACCACAAGCTCCGACACGCCAGCGCCTGGAAACCAACCCCGGCCACGAAGAATGATCCACCCGGCTGGATCTCACCGTCCGGCCGAAGATACAAAAGCGAAGAGCAGGACTGGGAACCACCACACTGGCCTGAACAACGGAGACCGGAGGTGGAACCTGAACCACAAAGCAACGGGCGCCTCTACCCGACACTGTCTGATGCTGTCCGCGGCCATGTGGACTTCGTCCCCAGCGGGCTGTCCCCGGGTGAAGACGGTCTGGCGAGGTTCCTCCACGCCCGCACGTGAACGGCCAGGCGCATCGGGTTCGGGTTTCGACAGGCTCAACCACCGCACGTTACGTCAGGCGCTGTTGTCCCCGGTCCCCTTCAGCAGGTACCGCGACTCCACGATGCCCCTGCCCAGGGCGCGCGAGGCAGTCAGCTCAAGGGGCGGCGTCGGGCCTGACAATGGCAGCAGTCGCTTGCCCTCGCCCAAGACCACAGGGATGACCGAAAGGATGATCTCGTCCAGCAGGCCAGCGTCGGCGAACTGTGCGGCGAGATTGCCGCCGCCCACCAGCCAGATGTTCTTATCGCCCGCGTCATGCCGGAAGTCCTCAACGAATTCAGTGACGTCGCCCCGGACAAAGGTGATGTCCGCGCCGGCAGGGGCCGTGTACTCATGCCGGGTGAAGACATAGCTGGGCGTGCCTGCGTAAGCCCACTTGTCCGGCTCGTGTTCCATCAGCCAGGCGTACGTCTCACCGCCCATCACAATGCAGCCCACGCCGGCCATGAACGACTCATAACTTTCGTTGCCGCCATCGAAGCCGTCAAACTGCAGGAGCCAGCCGAGGTCGTCCGTGGGTGTGGCGATGAAGCCGTCCAGGGAAGCAGCTACGAAGTATTGGATCCGTGACATGGAGCCAGCCTAGCCAACCGTCGCGGCAGTGCCCAGAGGGCTCCGGACTAGCCCGAGAAGTACGGGATGATCAGGTAGAGCCCGAAAAGGACCGCCAGGCTGCACAGTCCGAAGCACACGTAGGCAAAGGACTTCTTGATCCCGGGGGACGTCTGCTGGGCATCGGCGGCAATAGCCGTCAGCCGGACACCCAGCGAGTACAGGACCACCACGGTGACCGCCGCAATCAGGGTGGCACCGGCAACGGTCAGGAGTTCCAACCACTTCATCGCTGAGTCTCCTTTGAGGTGTTGGCGCCGGCCTCGGCGTTGGCATCAGTGTTGGTATCAGCAATGACCGGGGTATCGGTCTTTGTCTTTGCCTTGGCCTTGGCATTCGCGCGGGCACGGGCCATGGCCTTCTTCTTGGCGAACCGGACAGCCTGCCCGGCTTCCTCGACCTCGATGGCGTTGTGGTGGCCCACGGCGGACTTACGTGAGTAGAAGAACATAAAGAGTACGGCTGCGGTGCCGGCCACCGCGGCGATCAGCACACCCACCACACCCGTTTTGACCAGGAGGGCGGTCAGTGCGCCCACGATGCCTGCCGCGGGAAGCGTGAAGAGCCAGCCGAGGGCGATTTTGCCCACCATGCTCCAGCGGACGCTGGTTCCCTTGCGGCCCATTCCCGAGCCGATCACGGAACCGGAAGCCACCTGCGTGGTGGACAGGGCGAAGCCCAGGTGGGAGGAAGCCAGGATTGCGGAGGCTGTGCTGGTTTCGGCGGCGAAGCCCTGGGCCGGCTTGACTTCGGTAAGCCCGGCGCCCATGGTGCGGATGATGCGCCAGCCGCCGGCATATGTGCCGATGGCGATGGCGAAGGCGCAGGCAGCAATGACCCAGAACTGCGGACCGGAACCGGGATCCTGGGTACCTGCGGCAATCAGGACCAGCGTGATGATGCCCATGGTTTTCTGTGCGTCGTTTGTGCCGTGGGCCAGCGCCACAAGGCTTGACGTGAAGATCTGGCCGGTGCGGAATCCGCCGCGCTTCTGGGTGAGCTTGCTGCCGGTTTCCGGGTCATGCCGCGAGGTCAGGGCGTAGGCAAGGCGGGTGCAGACGTACGCGACAATGCCCGCGATGAGCGGGGCGAAGATCGCCGGGAGGATGACCTTCTGCATGAGGCCTTCGAGGTTGATCGAGTTGAAGCCGATACCCGCGATGGCAGCACCGATCAGGCCGCCGAACAGGGCGTGGGAGGAACTCGACGGCAGGCCCTTGAGCCAGGTGATCATGTTCCACAGGATGGCGCCCATGAGGCCGGCGAAAATAATGTCCGGCGTGATTTGGATGCCGTCCGAGCCTTCACGGATGATGCCGCCGGAAACCGTCTTGGCCACCTCGGTGGACAGGAACGCGCCCACCAGGTTGAGGATGGCAGCGAGGGTCACCGCGGTCTTCGGTTTGATGGCACCTGTTGCGATGGGCGTGGCCATGGCATTCGCGGTGTCGTGGAAACCGTTCGTGAAGTCGAAAAATAGTGCCAGTGCGATGACCAGCGCCACCATGAAGGTGATATCCACCTGTTGCCCAATCTGCAGAGTCGACGTTCAGCAGTTTCTGTCCCCCGGTTGCTGTGCTGCACAGCATAATTCACCAGCTGTTCGCTTGGAATGACCTGTGGCGTTAACACAACCGGCGTGAAACCCTATCGATCGTACGCGTCCATGGCATCAGGTCAAAACAACGGCCGGCTGAGGAAAGAGCGGACAGCTGCCAGTTCATCAGGTGCTATTCCCCGCCGCGGATTCGGGGAGACCGCCAGCATCCTGCGTCCTAACAGCCGAGCCCACGATTGCGCCTCCGCTTCGAAGGCCAGCTGGTCATCGATCCACACGGCAGCCTCGGGACCCGTCGTTTCCACATCCTCCTGGATGGCGCGAAGCTTCCACCAGCCGTTCCCGCTCCCTTCGCCCGTCGCCGCCAGGTAGGGCCAGGTCCCGCCTTCCACGCCGATGGCGGGGCACAAGTACTGCGGGGCGAGGTCCTCCCAGCTGGTGAGCCAGACGCACCGCACGCCGTCCGTCCGCGCCAGGGCATTGAGTCCTGCCACGAGTTCCGTTGCATAGGCAACGGGAAGGAGACCGGCGTCGGCACGGTGCCAGGCAGAACCCCAGGGGGTGGTGCCTTCCGGGCCAAACGGACAGATGACGCCGTCGACGTCGATGTAGAGCGTGCGTGCCACGCTGCCCCTTCCAGCCGCTCAGGCGGGCCCGGACTCCGACGGCTGCCGTCCAGCATCCACTCCCGGCGCCACCCGTTCTTCCAAGGCGGCGATGGTCACGTCCGGCAGGACGATCAGTCCGTCCAGCTCCCGCCGGGCCCGCTTGTAGGCTGCCTGGCGTTCGGCCGGCGTGGCAGCATGGTTCTCCGCGATCATCAGCAGCTTCCGGGCGGTGGCCAGCCGCTCACGCTCGGGACCGGAGAATTTGCTGTCCCGGATCCGCCGGGCTTCCCGTTCGGCAACTTCGAGCGCCACGGCAAAGCCGTTGACGGCCTGGCGGTACGCCTCGAGCCGTGCGGGGGACCTGATGTCAGAGGCCGAGGCCGGCCGCTGGCCGTCCGCCTCGCGTTTTGCACGGAGGAAGGCAACCGTGAGGGGTTCCCTGACGTCCGTCATGAGCGGAAAGTCGATGAGTTTTCCGACGTCGAGTTCGTAGTCCAGCCAGCGACGGTTAGTGGCGTCATGGGCGGCCATCAGGGCTTCCACTTCAGCCGCCGACGCCTTCTCGGTCTCACGGGCCTGGTTCTTCAGTGTGTACAGTTCCACCTTCCGTTGGTGGCGGCGCTCACTGGCTTTGCGCCAGCTGTTGGCATAGTGGCCGGCAAACGCGCTGAGCGGAAAGACCAGCCACCATTTGTCGGAGAGGAACTCAAGAAGTGACTCCACCCGTCCATCCTCGCAGTCGCCGGCTGCGGCCTCAAGGAGTTCGGCATCCTGCTGTTCCGTCCGGGCGCGCGGCAGTACGCTAAAGGCGTCATCCGGGAGACGGGCATGCCAGAACTGGACCAGCTGCTGACGTCCGGGCGCGAAGCATTCGCCCGGCGGGACTGGCCCGCGGCCGCCAACAACCTTGCGGCAGCAGCCCGCCAGGCGCCGCTTTCCACCCGGGACCTCGAAGCCCTGGCAAGCTCGGCCTGGTGGCTGGGCAACGTGCCCGGGGCGCTGGCCGGGGCTGAAGAACTCTACCGGCGGCTCAACGACGCCGGCGACCGCCCCGGTGCTGCCATGACGGCCATCAACCTCTCCCTGCGCTGGGGCACCCGCGGGGACCTGGCGCTCGCCTCCGGGTGGCTGAACCGGGCCCGGCGGAACCTCGACGGCCTCGAGGGCATTCCCGCCTACGGCTACCTCCTGTACGTGGAAGCGTCCATGTCCCTGGACTTCGACGGCGACGCGGCACCCGTGGCCGGGGCGTCCGCGGCCCTGGTGGAACTGTGGCGGACCCACCGGGACCCGGCACTGCTCTGCTTCGCCCGGATACTGTCCGGCCTGGCCCTGGTGCGCAGCGGACAGACGGCGGCGGGCTTCAGCGACATCGACGAAGCCATGCTTCCCGTCCTTGCCGGCGAAGTGCCGGCCGAGTGGAGCGGCGACATCTACTGCACGGTGACCCACCTCTGCCATGCGCTGGGCGACTACGCCCGAATGCGCGCATGGACGCAGGCGCTGGAGCATTGGACGTCCGGCCTGTCCCGCACCTTCGTCTACGCCCGGGTGACGCGCGTCCACGAACTCCAGCTGCTCAGCACCGAGGGGTCGTGGGAGGACGTCATCCGGGAAATCGGGCCACTGAGCGAAGAACTGGCCGCCGCCCACGGCTGGATGGCCGGCGCCGGCTTCTACGAACTGGGTGACATCCTCCGCCTCCGCGGTGACAGCTCCGGTGCTGCCCGGGCATTTTCCCGGGTCCGCGGGACGGGGCTGGACCCGCAGCCGGGTGAGGCGCTGCTGCTCCATGCCGCCGGCCACCACGGCCAGGCGCTGGAGCAGCTCAGCCGTTCCCTCGGCGAAGGCAATCCCCTTGACCGCGCCCGGCTCCTCCTTCCCGCGACCGAAATCGCACTCGCCTGCCGGCAGCCGGACCTCGCTGCAGCCTACTGCGGCGAGCTGGAACAGATCGCGGAGCGGTTCGCTTCGCCGGGCTTCCTCGCCTGGGCCAGCCATGCCCGGGCGCACCTGCTGCTGTCCTCCGGCATGCCGGCAGAAGCAGCGGCAGCACTGGAATCCGCGGCCCGCATCTACCGCAGCCAGCGTGCCCGCTACAGCATCGCCCAAGTACATGAACTGTTCGCTGGCTGCAGGACATCCATGCACCAACAGGCCGCCGCGGAGGCAGACATGGCCACTGCCCTCGCCATCTACCGGCAGCTTGGCGCACTGCCGGACGTCCGGCGGCTCGAGCCAGGGCTGCCGGGCGGGCTCACCGCGCGGGAGGCGGAGGTGCTCGCCCTTGTCAGCCGCGGAGCCAGCAACCGGGATGTGGCAGGCGCCCTGGTCCTCAGCGAAAAGACGGTGGGGCGCCATCTGGCCAACATCTTTCAAAAGATCGGCGTGACATCGCGGACGGGCGCAGCCAGCTGGGCCCGGGAACACCGCCTGCTGTAGGGCCGTCCGCTTCGGTGCCCCTTGCTGGAACGCGCGACGGCGTGCGGGCGCCCGTGTGGATGCTGCCGCACCGTGGCACGTGGCTGCCTTCCGCCGTCGTACCTTCCCGGGGGCCTGGCCCGCAGCAGTGCTTCCCAGGGGCCTCCTTTTGCCGGCCTGCAGCATCTGCCCCATCCCTGCGCGGAAAGATGCACATTCCACCCGACGCGGACGTCCGCTCCCCCGCCATAGCGTCGGAGTATCCGAACAGCCAAAGGTCCGGGCGACGGGCCCGGTGACACACAAGGAAAGGGCGGATCATGACCACGTACCAGGCGGAGCCAGCCACGGAATCAGCCGAAGCAGCAGCGGAGGCTGCCGCGGAACGGCTCGTGGGCATCCTTAATGACG
>NZ_JARHXQ010000269.1:0-696 GCF_029222765.1 Arthrobacter sp. Cr_A7
GGGAAGCTGGCAGAGGGCAACTTGCGACCGCGGCCCGAGCGCCTGGAAGAAGCGGGCAGGCCCACGCGGAAAAAGCCGCTCAGCCATGACACCGGCTATGGCCGTGGTGGATCACCACATGAACAGCCGCCCTCTGTGCCTCCGAATTCCTTCTGGGCAACGTGGCGCATCCTTTCCGGCTCGTAATCCACATCCTTGTCATAATAATTGACTTTTCAAATGCAAAGTTGAAACAGATGTCATTAAAGCGGCTTGCTTGTAGCGTATAAAGAGTTGGAGCGGATATGGCATTGGCGCTGGGCCGATGGGGGGTCATGTCCGCCTGGCTCAGGGATAGTACATGGACGACGATCTTGGTGTGGCTGTAGTCATCGAGGACGACGCTGACGTTCGGAACCTCCTCGAAGGGGTTTTGAGCCAGGCCGGCTTCGAGGTTCATACAGCGGTTGACGGGCGGGCCGGGGTTGAAGTGGTCCGCAGCAAGCAGGCGAATGTGGTGACACTGGACATCGGCCTGCCTGATATTGACGGGTTTGAAGTCCTTCGGAGGATCCGGCATTTCAGCAATGCCTATGTGGTGATGCTGACCGGCAGGACCGAGGAGCCGGACCTGCTGTCCGCGCTCAATGCCGGCGCGGACGACTACATCGCGAAGCCATTCCGGCCACGGGAACTGCGGGCGCGGGTGGCGGCGAT
>NZ_JARHXQ010000026.1:0-2707 GCF_029222765.1 Arthrobacter sp. Cr_A7
ACCCCTATCCGGGCTCCGTGAACGAGCCAGAATGAGGGATGCGCAGGGCCATTCTTCCCGACCATTTGAACAATGGTTCATTTTCCCTTCGGGCCTCGGACAAGGCCGGAGTCACACGTACCCGCACGGCGGCAAAGGACCTGGTGACGGTTTCACGGGGTATCCGGGTGCCGGTGCAATCGGGCGCCACGGGATCAGCAGCTTTGCGCGCCTATACGGACCTTGACGACACCTCCATCCTCACGTCGTTGTCGGCCGCCCGCGTCTGGGGCGCGCCGCTGCCCGCCACGCACAGCGGCGACTGGCGGATCCACCTTGCCCGCCGGCGGGGCTTCAGCTTCCCGCGCCGCGCCAACGTGGTTGGACACGTGCTGACATTCTTCCCGGACGAGGTGCTGGAGTACGACGGCGTCCGGCTCACGTCGCCTGCGCGGACGTGGCTGGACCTTGCTGGTTTGCTGACCGTGGAGGAGTTGGTAGCCGTTGGCGACTATTTGGTCTGCTGCCACGGGCCTGCATTTCCGATGCCCAGGGCCGCTATATGCAGTATCGATGACTTGCGGGACGTTATCGGGCGGCACCGTGGCATGCGGGGTGTCCGGACAGCACGGGAGGCAGTTGAGCTGGTCCGCGTGGGCAGCGACTCGGTCCCTGAGACCAGGATGCGCCTCGCGCTCGTTGATGCAGGCCTGCCCGAACCCGTCCTGAACCATGTGTTGTTTGACAGCCGGGGCGTCCCGGTCCTGTGGCCGGATGCGGCCTATCCGCGCTGGGGTATCGCGTTGCAGTACGACGGCGGACATCATGCCGGCACGGAACAGCATTTGAGGGATATCGATCGGCAGGACCGGACCGAGATCCACGGCTGGCTGGAGGTCAGGATCGGCAAACATCATCTTGAAGGTGACCGTCCCGCCGTCGTACCCAGGGTCCGGCGGGCACTGCAAAGCCGGGGCTGGACGCGAGATGACAGATAACGGCAGAGGCGGGCGCCGTCATTGCCGTGTACTGCCATCTCGAGTAAGCCCAGGCCCGGCCGGGCGGTGGGCCCACGCCCGCAGGGTTACCTGGCCGGGCTTGCGAGGCGAGGGTACGGGCGGGCGTAACCAGGAGCACACCCAGTGCGGTAATGACTAGGATGGTCCTAGCCGTACAGCGGTCTACGGGTTACCAGCCCCACAGACAAAACTCAGCATAGGAGTCAGCATGCCCATTGCAACCCCAGAGATCTACTCCGAGATGATCGACCGCGCGAAGGCAGGCGGCTTCGCGTTCCCGGCCGTGAACGTGACGTCCTCCCAGACGCTGAACGCCGCGCTGCGCGGTTTCGCGGAGGCTGAGTCCGACGGCATCGTCCAGGTCTCCACCGGCGGCGCCGCGTACTGGTCCGGCGCCTCCACCAAGGACATGGTGGCCGGTTCCCTGGGCTTCGCCGCGTTCGCCCGCGAGGTGGCCAAGAACTACAACGTCAACATCGCCCTGCACACGGACCACTGCCCCAAGGACAAGCTGGACGGTTTCGTCCTGCCGCTGCTGGCCGCTTCCGAGGCCGAGGTCAAGGCCGGCCGGAACCCGCTGTTCAACTCCCACATGTGGGACGGCTCGGCCGAGACCCTGCAGGAGAATCTGCGGATCGCCCGCGAACTGCTGGAGCGCACCGCCGCGGCCAAGATGATCCTCGAGGTCGAGATCGGCACCGTGGGCGGCGAAGAAGACGGCGTCGAGAACGAGATCAACGAAAAGCTCTACACCACGGTCGAGGATGCCCTGGCCACTATTGAGGCACTGGGCGCCGGCGAGAACGGCCGCTACATCACCGCGCTGACCTTCGGCAACGTCCACGGCGTCTACAAGCCCGGCGGCGTCAAGCTCCGCCCGGAGATCCTCAAGGACATCCAGGCCCAGGTGGGCGCCAAGATCGGCAAGGACAGCCCGTTCGACCTGGTGTTCCACGGCGGCTCCGGCTCCTCGGACCAGGAAATCGCCGACGCCGTGTCCTACGGCACCATCAAGATGAACATCGACACCGACACCCAGTACGCCTACACGCGCCCGGTGGCGGACCACATGTTCCGCAACTACGACGGTGTCCTGAAGGTGGACGGCGAAGTGGGCAACAAGAAGACCTACGACCCCCGCGTCTGGGGCGCCTCCGCCGAAGCCGGCCTCGCAGCCCGCGTAGTGGAAGCCACCAAGCAGCTCGGCTCGGCCGGAAAGACCTTCTAGGAATGTCAGACGAGTTCCGCAAGAACCTGATGGGCCCCGAGCCCACGCTCCTGCCTGCCGAGACCGAGGTCTACCAGCAGCTGGAAGCCGGCCAGGAAGCCCTGGACCTCGTGGAAAAGCACCCCACCTCCTCGCTGCTGTGGGCCGTGCTGGCGGAAGAGGCCTGGGCTGAGGGACGCACCATCGATTCCTACGCCTACTCACGGGTGGGCTACCACCGCGGCCTGGACTCGCTGCGCCGCAACGGCTGGCGCGGCGTGGGGCCCATCCCGTGGGAGCACGGGCCCAACCGTGGCTTCCTCCGTGCGCTGTACTCGCTGGGCCGTGCTGCGGCCGCGATCGGCGAGGCGGAGGAACCGGAGCGGATCGAGAAGTTCCTGAACGACTCGGACCCCAAGGCCAAGGCAGCCATCGAAGGCAAGTAGCACAAGCAACGCGGGGTCACTTTTAGCCCTCTCCGGGCACCGGATTGGGCCGAAAG
>NZ_JARHXQ010000270.1:0-12108 GCF_029222765.1 Arthrobacter sp. Cr_A7
GGGAGGACCGGCACCAGCAGACAGCAAAGGGCAGACCCATGGCCAAAGGCATCTACGTCAGCGCAACCACCCCCGGATCGGGCAAGTCCCTTGTGGCCCTGGGCCTGGCGGACACCCTGCACCGCCATGCGGACCGGATCGGCTTCTTCAAACCCGTGGTCCACGGCCCGGACGCGGATGACGATCCGATGGTCGCCCTGATGAAGTCCCGTTTCGCGCTGGAGGATGAGCGGTGCCGCGGCGGCCTCACCCATGAAGAGGTCAGGACCCTGCTGGCCGAGGGAAAACGGGCCGACATCGACGCCCGTTGCGTGGAGATCTTCGCCGAAATCTCCCGCCACTGCGACGTGGTGATCGTGGAGGGAACGGACCTCACCGGCCAGGACGCCGCCGTCGAATTCGACCTCAACGCCCGCCTGGCCAACAACCTGGCCGCCCCCGTGGTGGCTGTGGTGGGCGCCAAGGGGCGCACCGTCGCCGAGGCCGCGGCCGCCGTCGAGGTCGCCCGCAAGGAACTGTCCGCGGAGAAGTGCGCGCTGCTGGCCATCATGGTCAACCGCGCTGACCCGGACGACGTCGAGGCTATCGCCGCCGCCGTGAAGCCGGGCGCCTCCGGGCGGCCCGTGTATGTCCTGGCCGAGCTTGAGGAGATCGCCCGGCCCACTACGGGCGAGGTGGCAGCCGCCCTGGGCGTTCGCCAGATCGCCGGCCGCCCGGACATGGAGCGGGATGTGAAGGACATAAAAGTGGCGGCCATGAACGTGGGCAACTTCCTCAATGTGCTGGACGAGGGCGCCCTGGTGATCGTGCCGGGGGACCGCGCGGACGTGATGGTCGCGTGCCTGGCCTCGTCCTTCTCGCCTGAGTTCCCGGTGGCGTCCGCCCTCATCCTGACCGGCGGGCTGGCACCGGACGCCAACATCTACCCGCTCCTGGCGCAGGCGCCGTTCCCTGTGTTCGCGGCGCGGGAGGACACCTACACCACGGCCCGGCGCGTCTCGGAGGTCCGGAGCGAGATCTGGTCCGGGCACCGCCGGAAGGTTGCCTCGGCCCTAGGCCTCTGGTCCCGGCAGGTGGACGAGGCCGAGCTCATGGAGCGCCTGCACCTGCCCCGGGCCGAGCGGATGACGCCGCTGCGGTTCCTGCATGACCTCATCGAGCGGGCCCGCGCGCAGCGCCGGCACGTGGTGCTGCCCGAGGGGACCGACGTCCGGATCCTGCGCGCTGCCGAAATCCTGCACCGCCGCGACGTCTGTGACCTGACCGTCCTGGGACCCGAATCCGACGTCCGCGAGCTGGCCGCCGCCCGGGGCATCGACCTCACCGGCATCAACGTGGTGGATCCTGCCACCTCGGACCTGCGTCAGAAGTTCGCCGAACAGTACGCGGAGCTGCGGGCGCACAAGGGCGTGGACCTGCCCAAGGCGCTGGAGATTATGCAGGATGTCAGCTACTTCGGCACCATGATGGTCCAGCTGGGCGTAGTGGATGGCATGGTGTCCGGCGCCGCCCATACGACCGCGCACACCATTCGCCCGGCACTTGAGTTCGTGAAGACCCGCGAGGGCGTGAAGATCGTGTCCTCGGTGTTCCTGATGCTGATGCCGGACCGGGTGCTGGTGTACGGCGACTGCGCTGTAAACCCGGACCCCAACGTGGAGCAGCTGGCGGACATCGCGCTCGCCTCGGCCGAAACCGCCGCGCAGTTCGGCGTGGAGCCGCGGGTGGCAATGCTGTCCTACTCCACCGGCGGCTCGGGCTCCGGCGAAGCCGTGGACGAAGTGCGGCAGGCCACCGGACTGGTGCGGGAGCGCCGCCCCGACCTCGCCGTCGAAGGCCCCATCCAGTACGATGCCGCCGTGGACGCCTCGATCGCCGAGTCCAAGATGCCGGGCTCTTCAGTGGCGGGGCAGGCGACGGTGTTCATCTTCCCGGACCTGAACACCGGCAACAACACGTACAAGGCAGTGCAGCAAAGCTCCGGTGCAGTCGCCGTCGGGCCCGTCCTGCAGGGGCTCCGGAAGCCGGTCAACGACCTCTCCCGCGGCTGCACGGTGGAGGACATCGTCAACACGGTGGCCATCACCGCGATCCAGGCGCAGGTGCCGGCTTCCTAGGCGAAAAAACGCGGGGTCACTCCCGGCCCAATAACGGCGCCAGATTGGGCATTTAGTGACCCCGCGTTGCTTCTGAGTGGCCCGTCAGCTGTTGTCCGGCTTGGCCAGGCTTTCCTTGTCCTCCTGCTTGGCCGGCTCGTCGGACAGGCCCTGCGGCGTGAGGTCGAGATCCTCGGTGTTCTCGGGGGCCTGCGGGGCCTCTCCCGTTTCGGCGGCCTTGACGTTGCCGGTGTCGTCAAGGGCGGGGTTCGCGCCCTCCACTCCGGTGGGGTCCTTGCTTCCGGCGCCGGCGTTCAGCGGGGCGGTGCTGCTGGAGCCGGTGTTGGTGGGGTCGTTCTCGTCGATCGAAGTGGTCTCGTTCGTCATTGGAATGTCCTCTCGGGCGTGGTCCAGCCTGTCCGCCGACTCTAGGCACAGACGGTCCGCATCCGCAAGGAATTGGGCGCCGCGCCGCGGCACATATAGTGGGGTTTGAACCGCAGACGCAAGGCTCAGGAGGCCCCACATGCTCGTGCTCGTCATCAACTCCGGCTCGTCCTCGCTCAAGTACCAGGTGCGCGACGTTGCCGCCGGGACCGTCCTGACGGAGGGGCTGATCGAGAAGATCGGCATGGGCAACGGGGGCGACGGCGACGGCGAGATCGAGGGTCCGCGGGACCACGCAGCGGCGCTGGAGCAGGTGGACGCGGCCATCCACCGGGAGCTGGGCGACCTGGAGCTCGGCGCCGTGGGGCACCGCGTTGTGCACGGTGGGGAACGGTTCGCCGAGCCGGTGCTGATCGACAATGAAATCACCCGCGCCATCGAGCGGCTCAACCCGCTGGCGCCCCTGCACAACCCGGCCAATGTCCTGGGGATCCGCGCCATCACCAAGAAGTGGCCGGACATGCCGCAGGTGGCCGTCTTCGATACCGCCTTCCACCGCACCCTTCCGGAGCACGCCTGGCGCTACGCCGTCCCCGACGAGCTGTACACCAACCACGGCATCCGCCGTTACGGCTTCCACGGCACCTCGCACGAGTACGTCACACGGCGGGCCGCCGCCCTGCTGGATATCCCGGTGGAGGAGTTCGACGGCGTCATCGCCCACCTGGGCAACGGCGCCTCCGTGACGGCGATCCGGGGCGGCCAGTCGGTGGACACCTCCATGGGCTTCACGCCGCTCGAGGGCCTGGTGATGGGCACCCGCTCCGGTGACCTGGACCCCTCCATCCTGGTGTTCCTGGGCCGTGCCGGCTGGACCCCGGAGGACATCGACACCATGCTCAACCGGGAGTCCGGGCTGAAGGGCCTGGCCGGCAACAACGACATGCGCTCAGTGGTGGAAGCATCCGAGGACGGCAATACCAAGGCGGCCACCGCGCTCGCTGTCACCTCCTACCGGCTGGCCAAGTACATCGGCGGTTACCACGTGGCCGTCGGCGGGGCCAAGGCACTGGTGTTCACGGCGGGGATCGGCGAGAACTCGCACCAGTTCCGCGCGCTGGTGGCCGACAAGCTGGGGGCCCTGGGCATTGAGCTCGACGGCGGCTTGAACGCCGAGCGGTCCAAGGAACCGCGCGTGATTTCCACGCCGCAGTCAGCCATCCCTGTCCTGGTGGTGCCCACTGACGAGGAGCGCGCCATCGCGGAGGCGACGGCCGCCGTCGTCGGTTCCACCCAGTAGCCCGGGTGCGGTCAGTGCCTGACATCCGCCTGCCCATCCGTACCAAACGGCTGGTCCTGCGCCGCTTCGATGGCGGCGACCTGGACGCGTTCCATGCGTACCATTCGCTCCCGGAGACTGCCCGATTCCTGCCGGGACCCGCAAAGACGTACACGCAGTCGATGGAACGCGTGGGCCGGTACGCCAACTTCGTTTTCGAGAAGGAGGGGGACTGGGTGGCGCTGGCCATCGAGGCCGACGGCGAGCCCGGGCTCCAGGGCGAGGTGGTGCTCAAGTGGCTGCCCGGCCACCTGCAGGGCGAAGTGGGCTGGACGCTGGCGCCCGCGGCCCGCGGCAAGGGCTATGCCACCGAAGCCGCGGCGGCGATGCTCGAACTGGGCTTCGGCGAGCTCGGCCTGCACCGGATCGAGGCGCGCCTGGACGAGCTCAACACGGCGTCGGCGTCCCTGTGCTGCCGGCTGGGGATGCGGCTGGAGGCACGCCACGTTGATAAGTGGCACTACAAGGGCCAATGGGCCACGGAGCTGATCTACGCCATCCTCGCCGACGAGTGGCGCGTGGGCAGGGAACTGGACAGCCGGAACCCCTAGGCGCGCGGTGGTTGAGCCCGTCGAAACCCCCGGACCCCCGAACCCCTAGGCGCGCCCCTTGAGGATCAGGTTCCAGTACACCTGCGGGAACATGTCCCGGTCCACCACCCAGGACAGCCGGCTCTCGTTCCAGGTGGGCACCCGGGGGATGGTGGGCATCGGCCGGAAGCGGTCGTCGAACTCGGCGAACACCACCGTGTCGCGCGACACCGTAAACGGGCACACCGAGTAGCCATTGTACTTCTCGGGCAGCGGCTTGCCCTTCCGCGCCGCCACCAGGTTTTTAGCCAGCACCTTGGTCTGCTTGCGCAGGGCCCCGCCCGACTTGGAGTTGGTGGTCCCGGCGGCATCGCCAAGCGACCAGACGTTGGAGAACCGGAGGTGCCGCAGCGTCTGCCGGTCCACCTCCACAAAACCGCCCTTGTCGCTGGCGGCCGGCAGGTCCGTGGCCTTGAGCCAGTCCGGGGCCGACTGCGGCGGGACACTGTTGAGCACGTCGTAGTGCAGAACGTCCTCGGCGCCGGTTTCGGTGTTCCGGATGGTGGCGGCCTGGCCGGCGGCGTCCACGGAGACCAGTTCGCTGTTGGTCCACAGTTCGATCCCGTACTCGGCGATCTTGCGGTCCAGCTCCCGGTCCACTTCCGGCACGCCGAACACGGTGGGGTAGGGCTGGACCATCACCACGCGGATCTTGTCCAGGACCCCCTGTTCCTTCCAGTAGTCGCAGGCCAGGTACATGGGCTTCTGGCTGGCGCCGCCGCACTTGATGGGCCCGGCAGGCATGGTAAACACGGCGGTGCCGGACGTCAGTCCGCTGAGCAGCGTCCAGGCCTTCGGCGCCAGTTCGAACTCGTAGTGCGAGGCGCCGTGCGGGGAGTGCACGGCCTCGGCCAGCCCGGGCACGGCGTCCCAGTCGTACTGCAGCCCCGGGCACACCACCAGCTGCCCGTACGCCACCGAGCTTCCCGAGGCGAGGGTGACCGTGTTGGCATTCGCGTCGACGTCCACTGCCGCGTCGCGGATCCAGGTCACGCCTTTGGGGGTTACCGACTGCTGGGTCCGGACTGCTTCCTTGGCCTGCGCCCGGCCGCCTGCGATGTGGGAGAACAGCGGCTGGTAAAGGTGGTGGTCCTTGGGTTCGATCAGCGCCACGTCCTTGATGCCGTAGCGTTCCAGCCGGGCGGCGAGGGAGACGCCGGCATTCCCGCCGCCGATGATGAGGACCTCGTGCTGGGTAGCCATGCCGCTACTTCTTCTCTGTCAGGGCGGAGGCCTTGTGCGCGGCACGGGCGCCGGTCTTGGCGGATTCCACAACGTACTGCGGCTCATCCTCGCTGGCCCGGTGCGTGTGGCCGTCCAGTTCGAAGTCGCTGGTTTTCTTCTCGACGATTTTGCCGTGCGTCTTGCCCTGCGACGTGTTCCACTCCACGGATGTTCCCTTGCTCAATGACATTGGCTCTCCTAGCTGGGGTTGGCGGTGGGTTGGGGCTCCACGGCGGGGGCCGTGCCCCCAGTATCCGCCGTTGGCAGCGGCGTCTCAATGGGGGCGTACGACGGCGGCGGGTTGCCCGCGGCGGGCTGCGTTGCCGGTGCGGTGGGCGCCTGGGTGGGTGCGGGGGCGGGCGCCCCTCCGGCCGGTGCCTGGGAAGCGGGCCCCGTGGGCGCGCCGGCCGGGGCGTTGGTTCCGGTGGGTGCGGCTGTTCCCGTGGGAGCTGGCGTCCCCTTGGTCCTGGTGGCGCTGGGATCCGCCGTGATGATTGCAGTGATCTGCTCCTTGTACCCGGCGAGCCGGGCCTGGATTTCCGAGAGGGGAACGTTCTGGATGTTCCGGCCGTATTCAGCGATCTCGGCCCACAAGGCATTGAGCTGTTCAAAGCTGCCCGTGCCCAGCGGCCCGTCCAGGGTGAGGACCAGCTGGCTGGCCAGCGCATACGTGAGGCAGTCCAAGCAGTTGTAATTTGCCGCGGCCGACAGGTTTTCGGGGACGATGACATCCGCCTCGCCAACGATGAGCACCACCTGGAAACCCACCGCCACGGCGGCACACCCGCTGCAGCTGGCGAAGGCGTAGGCCTCGTTCCGGGCATCTACGGGTTCGCCGTCCTCGGCCCACACCAGCGCAAAAGCCACACTGTACGTCACCGAACCGTCGGTGGTGTTCACCGCCAGCGCCTGGTTCCCGTCCTCCTCCGGCGCGGCCGGCCGGTCGAACGGGAACACCCAGGACGGTGCCGCGGTGCCCGCAGCAGTTGCAGCGGACGCGGTGCCGGAGCCGCTCTTCTCCGCCGGCACCAGCACCATGCTCAGCTGGGGGTTCTCCCGGGTCGGCTTTGCGGCGCCTTCCGGCCAGAGTGCAACGGTTGTGCCGCTGCGGCCTTCACGCAGCACGGTGCTGCCCTGCGGAACGATTGACGAGGTGGCGTCAGCCAGCGTGCCGCGTTCGTAAGGCTGCACGGGACGGTACGTGCCGCCGTCGGGCCACCATGCCCAGCCGAGCCCGGCGAGCAGTGCCGCCACGGCGGCCATGGCGACGGTCCGCTGGAGGACCTTGCCCCGGGTCTTCTTCCAGAGGCCAGTGACCAGCTGCCGCAGCAGCCGGAACAGGATGTACAGCATCCCGAGCATGGGCAGCGCGACGGCGGCGATCGCCAGCGCGCGCACAGCAGCGCCGGCCAGGTCCCCGTCGGAGAGGCTGGCAGCGAGCATGTCCCGCTGCCTGCCTGCGCTGTCCCAGGCGGTGGCCAGCAGCCGCGGCAAGGCGAGCACCATCATGGCCAGGCTGAACAGCAGCAGCGGCACGGTGACCAGCACCCATACAGTCACCACGGCTCGGGCCCACGGCTTGAGCACCTTGTTTTCGGGCTTCCCCCAATGCCAGGGCAGCAGGCCCAGGAGGGTGGGCTTGATGCGCTGGAACAGGTCGGGCACTCCGGTGGTGTCCGCCAGGATGTGGTAACCGTCGAACCGCACCAGTGGGAGCAACTGCCGGACCATCTGCAGGATCTGGGTGACCACCACCAGCAGCAGGGCATCAAAGCCGGTGGCCCACCAGAGCCCCATGATGGCAACGGCCACAATGGCGTTGAAGTACAGGCCGCCGAGGTCCGTGCGGAGGCGGCCGCCCCTGCCCAGCCGGTACGAGTCAGTGACGTCTGTGAAAAAGGCGGGCCACACGAGGTACAGGCCCGCACCCATGGCGCCGGGCGTTGCGCCGCCCTTTCGTGCGGCCGCGGCATGGCCGAACTCGTGGAAGCCGGCAGAGAGGATGGTGATGGCAAAAATCAGCAGCAGCAGCGCCGGATTGGCGAACGCCTCATGCGTGGCGGAGCCCAGGCCCTTCACCATCAGCACCCACCAGCAGGCAGCCAGGAATGCGGCAGTAACGGCCACCACGATCAGCGGGTTGAACAGCACTGCGAAGGGGGCCGTGATTTTCCTGGTGCGTTCGGGGTCCGTCACGGTGTACCGGAACCGCATACCGAGGAGCGGGTCTGCTTTCTTCACCTCGGGCTGGGAGCCGCCGGCCAGGCGGAGGAGTCCCATCGGCAGCAGTTGCGAGTCCATCAGTGCGCGCACGTTCTCCGCGCTGACCAGCCGCCCCGAACCCTGCGTGGCGTGCTGCGCGATCTCCTCCACGGTCCGGTTTCCGTCGGCACCCTCCAGCACCAGATAAAGCAGCCGGGTGAGCTGCAGGGTCTGGCCGTCGGCCCGGCGGACCAGCGAGGGAGCTTCCCGGTAACCGGATCCCCCGGACTGGCCCAGCAAGTGGACGCCGTCGGCGCGCACCGGGACCTGCAGCGGGCGCTCGGCAAGGGAGGCATGGGACGACGGCGGGCCGGCCTCGGGGCGCGGCCCGCCGGTGGCGTGGCTCATCCGTGCTTACTGTTCGAGGTTGGACTGCTGGTCGGCAGAGGCGTTGGCCTGGCCCTCGATGTGCTGCGAAATGATGGCGTCCTGCTCGGCCACGGCGTAGGCCTGGCTGTCGATGGAGCCGATGTTCGCTGCCACGGCGGCGTCGATCGGGGCGGCCACGTTGGCATTTGCTGCCACGGCGCCGTTGATCGGGGCGGCGATGTCCGCGTCGGCGGCCAGGTCCACGTTGACGTTGAGCAGGTCCCCGTCCAGGGCGGCCGCCGGGTCCACCGGCAGCGCACCGACGTCGGGCAGGCTCTCTTCGGGAAGGACGCCGTCCGGAAGCGTGCCATCGGGAAGGGTGCCGTCAGGAAGGAGGCTCCCGCCGTCGGCCGTTCCTGCTGTGGTGCCCGGCTCAGTGGTTCCGGTGTCTGCCGCGGTATCGCCGTCGTCGACCGTGTCATTAGCCTGGTCGATGGTGCTGTCCTGGGTGGATTCGGCGTTCGCGTCAGCCACGATGCCCTGCTCGATGACCACGCCCTGGTCCGCCAGGGCCTGGGCCTCCGAGCCAAAGGAAAGAATGTTCGCCGAGGCGGCCGCGTCGATCGGGGCAGCTACGTTGGCGTTGGCGGCAACCGCCAAATCGATGGGTGCCGCGGCATCAATCCCCAAGTCCAGGTCCGCATTCAGGTCGAGGACGGACGCGACTTCCTTGTCCGGCAAAGCTGTGGCCTGCTCCGACATCAGTTCGTCGTCCGTCAGGGGACGCATTTCATGGTCCATGCTGATGCAACCTCCGGGTCCGGCACGGGTTGGTCTGCCCCCAGCGGGCAGCCCGGCACCAGCCAATAGTAAGCATGATTAGCATTTTTGGGTATCGGGAGGGGTGGCTAAGGGATGACTGTTACCGCACGTCAACGCCGTGCGGGACGCCGCACCGTATCCCGCACGGTCCTCCGGGGGAGGTGCCGCGAGCGCTTTAAGGGGAGCATTGACACTGCCTGCGCCCGGGTCCATGCTGGCGCTGTGCCTGCCTCCACGCCGGCCGATCCGCGCCGGCGTCAGGCACTGTTTGAGGAGAATCCCATGCCTGTAGTAGAGGAATCCGTCCTCATCGCCCGGCCGCCCCAGGAAGTCTTCGATTTCCTGGCGAAGTTTGAGAACACGGCCGTCTTTGACTCTTCCGTCACGTCTTCCGAGCAGGTGAGCGACGGTCCCGTCGGGTTGGGGTCCAGGGGCCGGGGTACCAGCAAAGTCATGGGACGGACCTTTGACTGGACCACCGAGATCGTTGAGTTCGACCGGCCCCGGCGGCTGGTATCACGATCCGTCGAGGGAAAGCTGGACTTCACCGTTTCCTTGACCATGGAACCGTCCGACGGCGGCACCCGCCTCACGCAGCGGATCGAAGCCGCGTCCGGCCTTGGCGGCATCTTTGGAAAGCTGGCCGATCCGCTGGTGGAGCGGGCACAGGGCCGGACGGTGCGGGCCAACCTCGAGACCCTGGCCGAGCTTCTGGAGGAGCACCCGGACGCCTGACCTGCGCGTCCGGGCCGCAACCCCTGGTTTCGGGTCTCTTACTTCAGGCCGGTGCCTACTTCAGGCCGGTGCCTACTTCAGGCCCGCGCCAGGCAGCAGCTCGGTGGCGCCCAGCGAGTCGGCGATGAAGGCGTAGTCCCATGCCCGTTCGCGCCACTGCACGTACCGGCCGGAGGCGCCGCCGTGGCCGCCGTCCATCTCGATCTTCATGAGGATGGGCTCGGAACCGGTGGTCCTGTTCCGCAGCTCCTGGACCCATTTGGCCGGCTCCACGTACAGCACCCGGGTGTCGTTGAAGGACGTGACCGCGGCGATCTTGGGGTAGGCCACCTCCCGCACGTTCTCATAAGGGGAGTAGGACTTCATGTAGGCGTAGGCCTGGGGGTCCGTGATCGGGTTGCCCCACTCCTCCCACTCCAGTGCGGACAGCGGCAGGTCCGGGTCAAGGATGCTGGTGAGCGGGTCCACGAAGGGCACCTGCGCCACGATTGCGGCGTACTTTTCCGGGGCCATGTTCGCCACCGCACCCATCAAAAGCCCGCCCGCGGAGCCGCCAAGGGCTGCGATCCGGGCCGGATCCACCCAGCCAGAGTTTGCCAGCCAGTCGGTGGCGTCCACGAAATCCGTGAAGGTGTTCTTCTTGGTGAGCTTCTTGCCGTCCTCGTACCAGTGCCGGCCCAGCTCGCCGCCGCCGCGGATGTGTGCGATCACGAACACCACGCCGCGGTCCAGCAGGGACAGCCGGGCGATGCCGAAGCCGGGGTCCATGCTCAGCTCGTAGGAGCCGTACCCGTAGACCAGGCCGGCCGCCGACGAGTCTTGTTGTACGGCCTTGTGGCGCAGTACCGACAGCGGGATGCGGGTGCCGTCCCCGGCCACCGCCCATTCGCGGGTGGCAACATAGTCGCTGCCGTCGTAGCCGCCCAGGACCGGGCTCTCCTTGCGCAGCAGCAGCTCGCCGGCGGGCCGCTCCGCGGTGGGCAGCACGAAGTCATACACCCGGGACGGCGTGAAGTAGGAGGTGTAGCCCAGCCGGATGACGGGCGCTTCGTAGTCGGAACCGCCCACGCCGGCGGTGTACAGCTCCTCGTCAAATGCCGGTTCCACTGGTGCCTGCTGGGCCGACGTGCCCAGCCCGGCCAGCCCCATGACCTGGACCCGCTCGATGGTGTCCTTGCGGATGGAGACGATGAGGTGCGTGGAGGTGACGCCAGCGCCGTTGACGCGGACGTCGTCGGAATGCTCGACGACGGTCTGCCACTGCTGCTCGGACAGCGGCTTCTGCAGCTCCGCCGGGTCCGTCAGGGAGACCATGGAGTTAATGGCGCCGCGGTTGTGCGTGAGGAGGATGCGCTCTGTTGTTTGGCCGTCCGGGCCGTCGAGCAGGAACGGCTCGGCCTCGTAGAGGACCCGTTCGTTGCGGGAGATGACGGTGGTGACAGTGCCCGTGGGATCGTCGAACCGGAGCAGGCGGGTCTCGCTGTATTCGGAGCAGCCGATGCCCAGCACCAGGTACCGGCGGTCGGCGGAAAGTTCGAAGCCCAGCCACATGGCGGCGTCGTCCTCCTGGTAGACCACCACGTCCTCGGTGACGGGCGTGCCCAAAACGTGGGCCTTCACCTGGTACGGCCGCCAGGAATCATCAACCACCGTGTAGAAGATGCGTGTGCCGTCGGGCGAGAAGGAGACGCCGTAGAACACGTTCTCGATGACATCCGGCAGCAGTTCGCCCGTGCGGAGGTCCTTGATCCGGAGCGTGAAACGCTCGTCCCCCGAGTTGTCCACGGCGTAGGCGTACAGGTTGCCGTCCACGGTCACGGCCGTGCCGCCCAATGAGAAGAACGGCTTGCCTTCCGCTTCCACGTTCCCGTCCAGGAGGACTTCCTCGCCCGGGATCTCCACGCCGGGCTCGACGGCGGGCGGGGTCCAATCGGCGATTTTGTCGTCGGTGTCGGCGGCCCTGACCCGGCACTGGATCCCGTATTCCTTGCCTTCGACGGACCGGCTGAAGTACCACCAGCCGTCCTTGCGGTGCGGCACGGAAAGATCGGTTTCCTGGGTGCGGCCCTTGATCTCCTGGAAGATGGCCTCGCGGAGCGGCTCCTGGTGCGCGGTGACGGCTTCCTGGTAGGCGTTCTCAGCCTTCAGGTGCTCCACTACCTCGGCCGATTCCTTGTCCCGCAGCCACTCGTAGTTGTCCACGAAGGTGTCCCCGTGGTGCGTCCGTTCGAGGGGAACTCTCTTGGCCACCGGCGGCGTGGCCGTGGCGGACGAGGGGGTGCTGGCGGAATCCTGCAGCGGAGTCTGGGTCATTCCTTCAATATAGCCACCAGCCCGGACAATG